>NZ_JAMRYM010000079.1:0-16831 GCF_023743255.1 Rathayibacter rubneri
CGTCTCCCCCGCCCCACACTCGTTCCACCCCCGGAACCGCACCGAAGCAGAGGCCACCATGTCGTTCACCACCACCGCGCTCACGCGCCGCACCGCTCTCGCCGGCCTGCTCACCGCCGCCGCCGTGCCCCTGCTCGCGGGCTGCGTGCAGGGCGAGGGCTCCGGGGGCGCCGCGGCCGCCACCGCCGACGCGGCCGAGGGCGCCGTCACGCAGGGCGGAACGCTGACGCTCGACTTCGCCACCTACAACCCGCTGAGCCTGGTGATCAAGGAGAAGGGCTGGCTCGAGGCGGCCCTCGCCGAGCAGCAGGTCACGGTCACCTGGGTGCAGTCGGCCGGGTCGAACAAGGCCAACGAGGCCCTGCGCGCCGGAGCGATCGACGTCGGCTCGACCGCGGGCTCGGCGGCCCTGCTCGCCCGCTCCAACGGCTCGACCATCAAGACGATCGACATCTTCTCGCAGCCGGAGTGGTCGGCGCTCGTCGTCCCGGCGGGCTCGAGCATCACGAGCGTCGAGCAGCTCAAGGGCAAGCAGATCGCCGCGACCAAGGGCACCGATCCCTACTTCTTCCTCGTGCAGGCGCTCGAGGAGGCCGGTCTCGGCATCGACGACGTCACGGTGCAGAACCTGCAGCACGCCGACGGCTGGGCCGCGCTGCAGAACGG
The DNA here is from genome assembly GCF_023743255.1 of Rathayibacter rubneri. Lineage (NCBI taxonomy): Bacteria > Bacillati > Actinomycetota > Actinomycetes > Micrococcales > Microbacteriaceae > Rathayibacter > Rathayibacter rubneri. The sequence continues at coordinate 667 of NZ_JAMRYM010000079.1, forward strand.
CTCGGTCGATGCGTGGGCCGGGCTCGACCCGATCATGGCGGGCGCCGAGGCGGCCGGTGCGACCCTGCTCTACCGCAACGTCGACTTCAACTCCTACGGCCTGCTCAACGCCACCGAGAGCTTCCTCGCCGAGAAGCCGGACCTCGCGCAGACCGTCGTGAACGCCTACGAGCACGCCCGCGCCTGGGCCCTCGAGAATCAGGACGAGACCGCGAGCATCCTCGCCTCCGTCGCCGGTCTCGACGTCGCGGTCGCCACGACCGTCATCACCGAGCGCAGCAACCTCGACGTCGACAACGTTCCCGGATCCGCGCAGACCGACGTGCTCGCGGTGATCGGCCCGATCTTCGTCGCGAACGGCGACGTCGCCTCGCAGGACCAGGTCGACGAGGCGCTCGACACGCTGCTCGACGACACCTACGCGAAGGCCGCCGACCCCGACGCGATCGGCTGAGCCGCTCCGTCCCCCGATCCACCGCTCACGAGGAGACGACCATGGCGATCCGTGACGACCGGACGACCGACGCCCAGACGACGGACGCCGACCTGATCCGGCTCAGCACCGGGACGGTGCAGGCGCCGGGCGCGGTCGGCGCCGCAGTGGTGGGGCCGACCGCCGGGGCGTCGCAGAAGCGGCTCCGCGACGACTCCGCTGCGCACACCCGTCCGCTGACGTCGAAGCGCTGGTTCGTCGTGGTCGGCGGGGCGGTCCTGCCGATCGTGCTGCTGCTCGCCTGGCAGATCGCGACCACCACGGGTCTCGTGTCACTGTCGGTGTTCCCCTCGCCGGCGATGGTGTGGGCGGCGGGGCTCGATCTCGCCCAGCGCGGCGACCTCGGCCAGGACGTCGCGATCTCGACTCAGCGCGTGCTGATCGGCTTCGCCCTCGGCTCGGCCCTCGGCCTCCTGATCGGAGCGCTCTTCGGGCTGTCGCGGGTCTGGGAGGTCGTGCTCGGCCCGACCCTCGGCGCGATCCGGGCGGTGCCGTCGCTCGCATGGGTGCCGCTGCTGCTGCTCTGGCTCGGGATCGGCGAGGAGTCGAAGATCACGCTGATCACGATCGGTGCGTTCTTCCCGGTGTTCACCACCGTCGCCACGGCGCTGGGCCACGTCGACCGCCACCTGGTCGAGGCGGGCCGCGCCTTCGGGCTGTCGGGCGTCCGGCTCTTCACCACCGTGCAGCTGCCGGCCGTCGTGCCCGCGGTCATCGCGGGGCTCCGGCTCGCTCTCGCCCAGTCGTGGCTGTTCCTCGTCGCGTCCGAGCTGATCGCCTCGTCGATGGGGCTGGGCTTCCGGCTCATCGACAGCCAGAACAACGGGCGGATCGACCGCGTGTTCCTCGCGATCATCCTGCTCGCGGTGCTCGGCAAGCTCACCGACGCCGTGGTGGGCGTGTTCCAGCGCTACGCCGTGGCGAAGTGGGCGTGAGCACCGTGCCCTCCCCCTCCGAAAGGACGACGTCATGACCGACACGATCGCGAACCTCCTCGAGGAGACCCGCCGCTTCCCCGCCCCCGAGTCGTTCGCCGCGCAGGCGAACGTGGGAGCGGACGAGTACGCGCGGGCGGCCGCCGATCCGGTCGCGTTCTGGGAGGAGGCGGCCCGGCGCCTCGACTGGACGGAGCCCTGGACGACCGCGCACACGTGGGAGCCCGCCGTTCCGCAGGCCGACGGCAGCCTCTCCGTCCCCCGAGCCACCTGGTTCGAGGGCGGCCGCCTGAACGTGGCCGTGAACTGCGTCGACCGTCACGTCGACGCCGGGCGCGGTGACAAGGCCGCCCTGCACTTCGAGGGCGAGCGCGGAGACCGCCGCACCCTCACGTACTCCGACCTGCAGCGCGAGGTGTCGAAAGCCGCGAACGCTCTGACGGCGCTGGGAATCGGGAAGGGCGACCGCGTCGTCGTGTACCTCCCCGTGATCCCCGAGACCGTCGTGATCACCCTCGCGATCGCCCGTATCGGAGCGATCCACTCGCTGGTCTTCGGCGGGTTCTCGGCCGAGGCGGTCCGGTTCCGCGTCGAGGACACCGGGGCGAAGCTGCTCGTCACGACCGACGGCCAGTTCCGCCGCGGGAAGGCCGTCGCGGTCAAGGCGAGCGCCGACCACGCCGTCGCGGGAGTCGAGTCGATCGAGCACGTGCTGGTCGTGCGCCGCACCGGCGACGAGACCCCCGACCTGCCCTGGACGCCGGGTCGCGACGTCTGGTGGCACGACGTCGTCGACACCGCGAGCGAGGTCCACGAGGCCGAGGCGTTCGACTCCGAGACGCCGCTGTTCATCATCTACACCTCGGGCACGACCGGGAAGCCCAAGGGCCTCGTGCACACCAGCGGCGGCTACCTCACGCAGGCGTCGTGGACGCACTGGGCGCTCTTCGACGCGAAGCCCGACGACGTGCACTGGTGCACGGCCGACCTCGCCTGGGTCACCGCGCACACCTACGAGATCTACGGTCCGCTCTCGAACGGGCTCACGCAGGTGATCTACGAGGGCACGCCGAACACCCCGCACACGGCGCGGCACTTCGAGATCATCGAGCGCTACGGAGTGACCGTCTACTACACGGCGCCGACGCTGATCCGCACGCTCATGACCTGGTTCCCCGACGGGGTGCCCGCGCAGTACGACCTGTCGAGCCTGCGGCTGCTCGGCACGGTCGGCGAGTCGATCAACCCCGAGGCGTGGGTCTGGTTCCACGAGCGGATCGGCGGCGGGCGCTGCCCGATCGTCGACACCTGGTGGCAGTCCGAGACCGGTGCGGCCGTCATGTGCCCGCTGCCCGGCGTCTCGACACTCAAGCCCGGGTCCTCGCTCGGCGCGCTGCCCGGGCTCACGACGCTCGTCGTCGACGACGCGGGGCAGCGGGTGCCGAACGGCTCGGGCGGCTACCTCGTCGTCGACCGCACCGGGCCCGCGCTCGCACGCACGGTCTGGGGGAACCCGGAGCGGTACCGCGACTCCTACTGGGCGCGCTTCGCCGAGCAGGGCTACTTCTTCTCGGGTGACGGCGCGAAGTACGACGCCGACGGCGACATCTGGGTGCTCGGACGCGTGGACGACGTCATCAACGTGTCGGGTCACCGGCTGTCGACGATCGAGATCGAATCGGCGCTCGTCGCGCACCCGGCCGTCGGAGAAGCGGGGGTGGTCGGCGTCGAGGACGCCACGACCGGTCAGGCGATCGCGGCCTTCGTGATCCCCTCGGACGAGGCGATCGATCGGGCGCAGGACGATCCCGCCTACTGGAACGGGCTCGCCTCGGACCTCGCGGGCGTGCTGCGCGAGCACGTCGCGTCGGCGATCGGGCCGATCGCGAAGCCGCGCGACGTGGTGATCGTGCCGGACCTGCCGAAGACCCGCTCGGGCAAGATCATGCGGCGCCTGCTCGGCGACATCCGCGACGGGCGGGCCCTGGGCGACGTGACGAGCCTCCAGGACGACACGGTGCCCGAGCGGATCGCGCGGATCGTCGCGGCGCGCGGCTGAGCCGGTCGCTCCCTGCTGATCGAGCCGGCCACGCAGCGGCCGTATCGAGATCCCAGAGGCTGGAGCAGGCGGGTCTCGATACGCCGCCTGCGGCAGCTACTCGACCAGCATGCATCAGGCGAGGCAACCAGCGATCGGGCATCCGGCATCCGGCATCCGGCTGATCGAGTAGGCCGCGCAGCGGCCGTATCGAGATCCCCGAGGCCGGAGCAGGCGGGTCTCGATACGTCGCCTGCGGCGACTACTCGACCAGCAGGCATCGGGCGAGGCGACCGGCGATCCGGCATCCGGCATCTTGCTGATCGAGGAGGCCGCGCACCGGCCGTATCGAGATCCCCGTCTCCTGGAGCACGCGGGTCTCGATACGCCGCCTGCGGCGGCTACTCGACCAGCAGGAGGCGCGGCGGGAATCGGGACCGAGACACGACCAGCAGGATGCGAGACCGGACCCGCGACCGAGACACGACCAGCAGGATGCGAGGCCCGACCCGCGACCAGACCAGCAGGACGGGCGGCCGGGCGTCGCGCCCGCTGCTCCCTCTCGACCGGCGAGCTGCGGGCCGAACACTCCAGGTCGGCTCCGAACTCCGGACGGGCGGCGGCATCGGGAGTAGCGTGAAGCCGTGCGTGACCTCCAGCAGCAGATCATCTCCGAGCTCCACGTCTCCCCCACCGTCGATCCGGCCGTCGAGGTCGAGCGGCGCGTCGGCTTCCTCGCCGACTACCTCCGCCACACCGGCGCCGCGGGCCTCGTGCTCGGCATCAGCGGCGGCCAGGACTCGAGCCTGGCCGGACGGCTCTGCCAGCTCGCCGTCGAGCAGGTGCGCGCGAGCGGAGGCGACGCCTCCTTCATCGCGGTGCGCCTGCCGTACCGCGTCCAGGCCGACGAGGAGGACGCGCAGCTCGCGCTGACCTTCATCCGACCCGACCGCCAGGTGACCTTCGACATCCACCAGGGCGTGGACGGCATCGCGGCGGCGTTCGGCGACGCCCTCGACGAGCCGATCTCGGACTTCGTGAAGGGCAACGTCAAGGCCCGCGCCCGCATGATCGCCCAGTACGCGATCGCCGGACAGGCGGGCATGCTCGTCGTCGGCACCGACCACGCGGCCGAGGCGGTCACCGGGTTCTTCACCAAGTTCGGCGACGGCGGCGCCGACGTGCTGCCGCTGACGGGCCTCACCAAGCGCCAGGGCCGCTCCCTCCTCGAGCACCTCGACGCCCCGGCGCGCCTCTACGAGAAGGCGCCCACCGCCGACCTCCTCGACGAGAACCCCGGTCAGACCGACGAGTCGAACCTGGGTCTCGTCTACGCCGACCTCGACGAGTACCTCGAGGGCGGGGACGTCGATCCCGCCGTCGCCGAGGCGATCGAGGCGCGCTACGCCGCGACCGAGCACAAGCGGCAGGTGCCGCTCTCGATGTTCGACGACTGGTGGCGCGCCTCCGAGACGTACACGCCCGGGAACGTCTGACTCCCGAGCCGCCCCCGACAGATCGGGGGCGGCTCGCCCGTTCAGTCGGTGGCGACCCGGTCGAGCCAGGCTCCGCTGACCTTCGCGCTCTCGGCCGGCGGCATGCTCGCCCGGTCGACCTCGACGATGATCCAACCGCCGAAGTCCTCGGGCAGGGCCGCGAGCACGCCGTCGAGGTCGATGCCGCCGAGCCCGGGCTCGAGGAAGACGCCGGCGTCGGTCGCGCGGTCGTAAGCCGTGGGCACGGCCCGGCTCGCCTCCGCGATGCCCAGGTGCAGGTCCTTCACGTGCAGATCGACGAGGCGATCGGAGTAGCGCTCGATGGTCGCCACCGGGTCGATGCCCGCCCAGACGAGGTGGCCGATGTCGAACGAGGCGCCCAGCAGGTCGGCGTCGATCGCGCCGAGGACGCGGTCGATCTCGTGCTCGGTCTCGACCCAGGTGCCCACGTGGTTGTGCAGGCCCGCGTGCACCCCCTCCGCGCGCAGCACCTCCGCCGCCTCGGCCAGGATCTCGATGACGCGGTCCAGCCGGTCCTCGTCGAAGACGGCTCCGACCGCCACCGCCTCGAGGGTGCGCACCACGCCCGGCTCGAAGCTCACCTCGGGAGCGAGGAAGACCGTGTCGAGGCCGACGTAGTTCGACTCCTCGGCCTTGCGGCGGACCCCGTCGAACCAGTGGATCCACTCGGCGGAGCCGCGCTCGAGGATCCGGCCGTGGTCCTCCGGCAGGGCGACGGAGGCGTAGCCGGGGGCGAGCGCGAGCCCCGAGTCCTCGATCATGCGGGCGTAGTCCTGCAGCGTCTGCGTCGAGAGCACCTCGAGCATCGTCGCCCCGAAGCCCGCCTCGCGGATCTCGCGGAGCACGTCCGGGTACTCGGCGCGGAAGTGGGGGTCGGCGAAGCGCCAGAGCGACTCGCTCGACGGGTCGGTCGGATCGGCCTTGACGTTGATCCACTGGATGGCGTTGAGCGCGAACTGGGAGCGGCGGAGCACGGCGGTCCTCTTTCCTGAAGCGGTGGTGCGGGCGGTCAGTCGGCGGCGCGGGCGTTGTAGACGAGGACGGAGCCCTCGTCGACGTGCGAGCGGTAGGCGTGGAAGACCGCGAGCGCCTCGTCGCGGAGCACGCCGTCGACGACCTCGATGCCGCGCGCCTCGAAGGCGGCGGCCCAGTCCTCGCGCATCGGGCCCTCGTCGAACGTCGTGATCTCCTCGAGCTCGGGGCCGGACCCCGCGACGACGAGACGGCGCACGCCCGACCACAGCGTCGCTCCGTAGCACTGCACGCACGGGCGCCAGTTGACGACGAGCTCGTGCGCGGGCTGGCCCTCGCCGCCGAGGTCCCAGGCGCCGATCGCGGTCTGGGCGAGGCCGAGGGCGGTGACCTCCGCGTGCCCGGAGGAGACTCCGCTCGCGAGGACCACGTTCACCCCGACCGAGACGAGGCGACCGGAGTCGCGCTCGACGACGATCGCGGCGAACGGGCCTCCGTTGCCCTCGCGGAAGTTGCGGTCGGCGAGCGCGTGCACGAGGGCCATGCGGTCCTCTCGCTCGGGCAGGGCGTCGGGGACGTCGCGGAGGGCGTCCTCGATCCATGCGGGCAGGGCGATCTCGTAGCGGGTGGCGAGCTGGTCGATCTTCACGGGTCCTCCTGGGGACGGTTCGGGCGGGAAGGGGAAGGGGTCAGACGCGGGCGGCCGCGAGCTCGGCGAGCACGGCCCGCGTCGCGCGGACGGCGGTGACCGTCCCCGTCAGCGTGGCATTGCAGACGACCGGGGTCGGGATCACTCCGTTGCCGGCGACGTAGAGGCCGTCGACGCCCCAGACGCGACCGGACGGATCGCAGACGCTCGCCCCGTCGTCCACGGCCCCCGAGCGGACGGTGCCGGTGAGGTGCAGCGAGGAGCCGGGAGCGAGCACCGCGCTCTCGGTCAGCGGATCGAACGCGCCGAAGCGCTCGGCGATCTCGCGGATCCGCTCCTCGGCCGCCCGGATCAGCTCGCGGTCGCGGTCGCTGTACTCGAACTCGACGCGGAGCCGGGGCAGACCGGTCACGTCGGTCTCCTCCTCCGAGAACACGAGCCGGTTCTCGGCGCGCGATTCGACCGGCGTGTAGAACGACAGCCCGACCGAGTAGGCGAACGGGCGGTGCTCCTCGTCGATGAAGACGGTGTTCATGATCTGCCCGTGGAACGGCTGCTCGTCGCCGTTCTGCGGGAGCCAGAGCGAATCGACGGCGAACTCGCCCTCGCGCAGGCGCGGGAGCGACTCCGCGGTCAGACCGAAGCGCTCGAGGTCCATCACCACCCGGCCGGTGACGAAAGCGTGCTCGTTGAGGAACCGGCCGAGCGCCTCCGGCCGGATGCCCGACGCGAACAGCAGCTGCGGCGTGCGCACCACGTCGGCGCAGACGATCACGGTGCGCGCCCCGATGTCGTACTCGCGGCCCGTCGCCGTCTCGCGCACCCGGACTCCGACGGCGCGGTCGCCGTCGCGGAGGATCACGATCGCCAGAGTGCCGGGGCGCAGCTCGAACGCCTCGTCACCGCCGAGCGCGATCGGCGGGAAGATCCGACTGGGGCCGGTGCGCAGCAGCGGTCCGGAGGGGTTGCCGGCGACGGCCATCGGCATCGGCTGGGGGTGGCGGCCGTCGGCGCTGACCGCGCCGAACGCGTCCTCGAGCACGTCCAGCACCACGCGTCCCGGAGCGGTCGGGCCCAGCGGGGAGTCGTGCACGTCGAGCAGCTCGCGCGCGCGGGCGAGGTCCGCCTCCCACTGCGCCGGGTCGCCGCCGTCGAAGACCTCGTCGCCGGCGGGCCACGGGGTCGCCGCCGTCCAGTGCACGCCCATGCCGCCGACGTTCCACGACACCGCGGTCGCGGGCATCGCGGCCGCGTCCTCGCCCATCGCAGAGAGGTTGTACATGCCGGGCGCGACCGAGCGGAGCTCGTCGGTGATGTCCGGAGTGACGTCGGCGCCGGTGTACATGCCCTGCACGCCGGTCGCGACGCGCTGGTTGTAGCGGCTCCAGATCTCGGGCTCCTCGCTGTCGTGCAGGTGCAGACCGGGGACGGAGCCGACGGCCGGGCCGCCGTCGATCATCAGGAGGCGGACGGCGGGGTCGGCGTCGCGCAGCCCCCGGGCGATCGCGGCCCCCATGATGCCGCTGCCCACGAGCAGGACGTCGACGGGGGTGGTGGTCTCGGGCATGGTGCTCCTGTCGTGCCGCGCGGCGGGCGCGGGTGAGGGGAAGAGAGGGGTCAGTCGGCCGTGGCGGCCAGGGTCGGGCCGAAGAACTCGGCGTCCATGCGGTCCAGCACGGACTTGACGGCGCCGATCAGCGGCGCGTCGGCCCCGAGGCCCGTCGAGCGGACGGACACGTCGAGGGTGCGTAGCCGGCGCATCGCCTCGGCCACGCGCGGGAGCAGCAGGTCGTCGGCGTCCTCCAGCCCGCCACCGAGGACGAACAGGTCGGGCGACACCGTCCAGGCCAGGGTCGAGAGGAGCTCGGCGAGGTGCGCGGCGAAGGCGTCGAGCTCCCGCAGCGCGACCGGGTCGCCGGCGCGCGCGGCCTCGACGGCCGCGAGAGCCGCCTCCCGGTCGCTGCGCCGGGGCGAGGTCAGGCGACCGAACGGAGTGTCCTCCATCCGGCTCGCTCCCATCGCGCCGGCCTCGACCACCTCGCCCGCCGCTCCGCGGAAGCCGCGGTGCACGGAGCCGCCGATGACCAGGCCGATGCCGGTGCGGTTGCCGAAGATGCACCAGGCCGACGTGGGGGCGTCGGACGACACCCCTCGCCAGCGCTCGGCGAGCGCCGCGAGGTTGGCGTCGTTGTCGGCGAAGACCGGCACGCCCAGCCGCGTCGACACGGCGTCGGCCAGGGCGAACCCGTTCCACCGCTCCGAGTTGACGAGCCGGCTGACGACGCCGTCCTCGTCGATCGCGCCACCCGCCGCGATCGCACCGGCGCGGATCCGCTCTCGCGGGAGCCCCGACTCGGCGACCGCGGCGTCGACCGCGAGGACGGCGTCCTCGACGGCCGCCTCGGGCGAGTGGTAGTCGCGCAGGGCCCGCATCGAGCGGCCGAGGATCCGACCGCGGATGTCGCAGACGACCGCGGTGGCGAAGTCCGTGTCGATGCGGACGGCCGCGACGAGCGCGCGGTCGGCCCGGAAGCGGAAGGTGCGCGGCGGGCGGCCGACGTCCGATCGCGCCGGGTCGGGCGCCGTCTCGTCCACCCAGCCCGCAGTGCACAGGCCCGACAGGATCAGCTCGACCGTGCGGCGCGACAGGGCGACCTCGCGCACCAGGACCGCCGTGGTCACCGGCTCGTCGTGCTCGGCGAGCGCGCGCAGCACGACTCCGGAGTTGAGGCGGCGGAGGGTGCTCGGGTCGACTCCGGCCCTCATGCGCCGACGTCCGCGACCAGGGGCAGCACGTCGTCGAAGCGCCCGGGCACGACCGAGGGGGCGACGTCGTAGACGCGGGCCGCGTCTCCCGCGACTCCGCTCGCCGCGGGCCAGTGCGGATCCTCGCCGCGGACGAAGGCGACGAGCTCGGCGTGCATCACATCGGCGAGCGCCTGCGGAGGAACCGCGCCCAGCACGCGCTCGGTGCCCTCGGCGTCGAGGTGGTCGAAGAGGAACGGCAGATCGAGGCAGTGCGCCGCGCCGCCGATGATCGGCGAGACCCAGTCGAAGGAGTACAGCCAGGTGGACGCGGAGCCGCGGTTGCGCGCGGCCTGCAGGACCGCCCGGCGGAACAGCAGGTCGGTGGCGCGCGGGGGCGCGCCCTCCGCGCGCTCGAGGCGCGGGCTGTCGAACTCGTCGGCGGTCGCCCCGATCAGGAGCGGCTTGTCGCGGCCGACGTGCGCGGTCGCCTCCGCCACCGGGAGCGGGAGCAGCGCGTCGCCCGAGACGGGCGCGAGCACGATCGAGTGCGCGGACCCGGGCATCATCGTCAGCGCGACCGTCTCGGACAGGCCGTCGCGGTCGAGCGAGGCGAGCCCCTCGGCGGTCGGCGGGACGCCGAGGGAGTGGGCGAACGCCGCGAGCTGCTCCTCCGCCTCCGCGAGCGGCACGCTGCGGTCGGTCGGCGAGATCGCGACGGCGCGGGCGAACAGGGGCTGCGCCTCCGCGCAGCCGAGGAGGGTCAGGACCGCGCCGCCCCCGGCGGACTGCCCGGCGATCGTCACCCGGGCGGGGTCACCGCCGAAGGACGCGATGTTCACCTGGACCCAACGCAGCGCCTGCAGCCAGTCGCGGACACCGCGGTTGGCGTCGCCGTCGACCACGCCGAACCCGTCGACGCCGAGCCGGTAGGACGCGGTCACGACGATCACGCCGTCCCGTGCGAAGGCCGAGCCCTCGTGCCAGTCGCTGGAGGCGGCTCCGGTCACGTACCCGCCGCCGTGCAGGTAGACTAGCACGGGGAGGGCGTCGGCGCCGAGCGGGGCGAACACGTTGACGCTCAGCGAGTCCTCGCCGGGGATCGAGTGCTCGGGGATCGTCGTGAACTCGAACGGCCGGCCCCGCTGCGGGGTCGCGCCGTAGCTCGAGGCGTCGAACGGCGCCGTGAAGGCGGAGCGGGGTTCGGGCGGGGTGAAGCGGCGCGCACCCGTCGGCGCCTCGGCGAACGGCACCCCGAGGAACCGGGCGACGCCCCCCTCGGCCCATCCGACGACGGCCCCGCAAGCGGCCTCGACCACGATCTCCACGCCCGACGCTCCGCTCACTTCATCCCCGTCGCGACGATACCCTGCACGAAGTAGCGCTGCAGGAGCAGGAAGAGCACCAGCACCGGCAGCATCACGACGACCGCGCCGGCCAGCACGAGCCCGTAGTCGGTGACGTTCTGCGCCGCCTGCCGCGTGGCCGCGAGTCCGACGGGGAGCGTGTAGGTCGAGGCGTCCTGCGCGACCAGGAGCGGCCAGATGAAGTTGTTCCACGCGGCGAGGAACGACATGATCGTCACCGTCGCGAGCGCGGGCCCGGCCAGCGGCAGGAACACCTGCGCGAAGATCCGCAGCTCGCTCGCCCCGTCGATCCGCGCGGCCTCGAGGAGCTCCTCCGGGATGCTCTCGGCGAACTGGCGGACGATGAAGATCGAGATCGGCAGCACGAGCGAGGGCAGCGCGATTCCGGCCAGGGTGTTCACGAGCCCCAGGCGCACCGTCACCACGAACTGCGGCACGAAGACCGCCGAGAACGGCATCATCAGCGAGATCAGCACCGCGGCCATCGCGAACCGCTTCCCGGCGAAGTCGAGCTTGGCGAGGGCGTAGCCGGCGGCGGCCGCGGCCACCACGTTGCCCGCCACCACGACGCCGGCGACGACGAGGCTGTTGGCGAGGTAGCCGCTGAAGCCGGCCTGCGAGAACAGCCGCGCGAAGTTGTCGAGCGTCACCGCCGACGGGAGCCAGGCGCCGGGGTCCGCGCTGATGTCGGCCGTGGTGCGGAGCGATCCCGAGATCACCCAGACGAAGGGCAGCAGCGTGATCGCCGCGAGCACGGCGAGAACCGGGTAGAGCACGAGGTGCCGCCGGCGCTCGGCGGCCGCGCGCGTGGCGGTCTCGCGGGCGGGCGGACGCGGCGCCGCGGTCGGCGGGGCGACGGGCGGAAGGGTGGCGGTGGTGGTCATGAGCGGGACCTCAGCAGACGGAACTGCAGCGCGCTGACGAGCGCGACGATGAGCAGGAGGAGGAAGGAGGCGGCCGACGAGACGCCGATGTTCCCGAAGCCGAACTGGCGGTAGGTGTACAGCGCCATTGACTCGGTGGAGCCGACCGGGCCGCCGCCCGTGAGCAGGTACGGCTCGTCGAAGACCTGGAGGAAGAAGACGGAGAGCAGCACCGAGATCAGCAGGGTCGTGGGCATCAGCAGGGGCACGGTGATCGAGACGAGGCGGCGCCACGGGGTCGCGCCGTCGAGCGAGGCGGCCTCGTGCACGTCCTCGGGCACCGACTGGAGGCCCGCGAGGAACAGGAGCATCGCCGTGCCGAAGTTGCGCCAGACACCCAGGAGGATCACCACGGGCATGGCCAGCTGCTCGTCGCCGAGCCAGTTGGGCCCCGCGAAGCCGATCGCTCCGAGCACCTCGTTGACGGTGCCGTTCTGGTTGAACGCGTACTGCCAGATCAGTGCCACCGAGACGATGTTGGTGACGACGGGAGCGTAGAAGAGCGCCCGGAACACACCGCGCAGCCGCCGGATGCCCGAGTTCAGCGCCAGGGCGAGCACGAAGCCGACCATCATCGTCAGCGGCACCCCGATCACCACGAAGTACAGGGTGTTCAGCACCGAGCGGAGGAACGCGGCGTCGCCCAGCAGGACCGCGTAGTTCTCGAGGCCCGTGAAGTCGACTCCGAACGGCTGCTGCAGATCGGTGCCGCGGATGTCGGTGAGGCTCATGCCGACGGAGGCGAGCACCGGGACCGCCGTGAACACCGCGAAGATCACGGCGAACGGCGCGAGGAAGAGCCAGGCGATGCCGGAGTGGCGGCCGTGGCGGGAGCGGCGCTGGCGCAGCGCTCCCGCCGTGGACCGGCCGGCGAGGGCGGTCAGAGCCACAGGATCACTCCGTGCCGATCGAGTCGGCCTGGCGCTGGACGGCCGCGAGAGCATCGGCGGCCGACTCGTTGCCGCGGGCGACCTTCTCCATCTCCTGGCCGAGCAGGGTCGACACCTGCGTCCAGGTGGAGACGGCGGGCAGCGGCTCGACGTTCTGCAGCTGCTCGAAGAACGCGTCGAGCAGGGGCTGGTCGGCGATCGCCGGGTCCTGCCAGGCGTCGACCACGGCGGGCATGCTGCCGGCGGCCTCGTACTGCGCGATCTGGGTGTCCTGCTCGGCGGTGGCCCGCACGACCTTCCAGGCCGAAGCGGCGTTGTCGGAGGAGGCGGTCACGCCCCAGCTGCCGCCCGCGAGCTGACCGGAGCCGTTGTCGGGGCCGGCGGGGAGCACGGCGGTGCCGATGTGCTCCTCGGTCCAGCCCTCCTGCTCCGCGGTGGTGTCCAGCGTGGCGACCACCCACGGTCCGCTGATCATCGAGCCCGTCCGGCCCGAGACGAGATAGGGCTGCGCGTCGAGGAACTGCGGGGTGTCGGGCGACGAGATGCCGTCGGCGAAGACGGAGGCGTTGTACTCGGCGGCCGCGAGCATCTCGGGGGTGTCGATCGTCCACTCCGAGCCGTCCTCGCTCAGGAGGTCCGCGCCGGCCTGGTGCGCGAAGGTCGCGAGGGTCTGGCCGTTGTAGGTGTCCCAGCCGACGTCCGCGCCGAAGCCGCTCTCGGCGCCGCCGGCCTCGAGGCCCTCGAAGAACGGAGTCGCCTCGTCCCACGTCGTCGGCGCGCTCACCCCGCCGGCTTCGGCGAAGTCGGAGCGGTAGATGAGCACGCGCGTGTAGGCGTACCAGGGCACCGAGTAGGTCGTGCCGTCGTGCTCGCCGGCCTCCCACGAGCCCTCGAAGAAGCTGTCGGAGTCGACGAGGTCGTCGGGCACCGGCGCGAACGCGTCGGACGCGAGGAACTGCGTCTGCGCCTCCGTGTAGAGGAACGCGATGTCGGGGGCGGTGCCGGCGGCGACCGCCGTCTGCAGCTTGGTGTTGTACTCGTCGGAGGGAACCAGCGTGATCTCGAGGTCGAGGTCCGGGTTCTCGGCGCGGTAGTCGGCGAGCACCGCGTCGAGCTGGGTGGCGTCGCCGTCCGGGGCCCAGAGGGTGACGGTGCCGGTCGCGGCGGAGTCGTCGACCGTGGTGGTGTCGGCGGCGGCTCCGGTGTCGGCCGAGCGGCCGCATCCGGTGAGGGCGAGTGCCGCGACGACGGTGCCGGCGAGGGCGAGGGTGGAAGTGCGGGCGGTGCGCTTCATGGGGGCTCCTGGAGTCCGGGCGCTTTTCGCTACTTTGTAGCGGAAGTCGGCGCAGGGCGGGATGGTGCGGAGGAGGTGCGGAGGTCGCTCTCTCCGGTTCGGTCCGGATTATGCGATGTTGTAGCAGAAGTGCGACGGGCAGGACCCGGTCGGTGCAGGGTCGAGAACGAACCTAGGCCCCGGCTGTTTCGAGCGGATTACCTTCTCGGCACGCTCTCGTTACGGAGCGAGCGCCGACCCGAGCGCGGCGGCCTGCGCGGCCCAGAAGCGCTTCGCCACTCCGGTGCGGCGGAACAGCGCGTCGAAGCCGTGGAACGCGCCGTCGACGATCTCGAGCTCGCAGGGCACCCCGGCCGCGCGGAGGCGCTCGGCGTAGCGGATGTCCTCGTCGTGGAAGAGGTCGAGCGAGCCGACGCCGATCCAGGCGGGCGGGAGACCGGCGAGGTCGTCCCGGCGGGCGGGGGCGGCGTAGGGCGAGACGTCCGCGCCGCCGGGCTCGGTGCCGAGGTAGGACGTCCAGCCGAACCGGTTGCTGCCGGGGGTCCAGACGCGCACGCCCCGGGGAGTCGGGCCGGGGCGGGTCACCGTGCGGTCGTCGAGCATCGGGTAGACGAGGAGCTGGAAGGCGGGCTGCACTCCCCCGCGGTCGTGGGCGAGGAGAGTAGCGCCGGCGGCGAGGCCTCCGCCGGCGCTGGCTCCGCCGATCGCGAGGCGGCTCGGGTCGACACCGCGCTCCTCCGCGTGCTCCACGAGCCAGCGGAACGCGGCGAGGACGTCCTCGAGCGCGGCCGGAGCGGGGTGGGCCGGCGAGAGACGGTAGTCGACCGAGAGGACGCTGATGCCGAGGGTGCGGGCGAACGCGATGTTCGAGGACTCGTCCTGGAGATGGCTACCGAGGACCATGCCGCCGCCGTGGATCCAGACGAGGGCGGGCGCGGCGCCGCGCAGGATGCGGGGGCGGTAGCTGCGCGCGCGGATCGCGGGCGCGCCGTCGGGGCCCGGGATCTCGAGGTCCTCGACGAGGAGGTCGGCCGGCGCCTCCCCGCCCACCGCCTCGCGCCGAGTGGCGAGGCGGAGCAGGCGCGGGCCGAGCGAGACGGGCGGGATCCAGCGGCCGACCGCGAGATCCGGGTGGAAGAGGGGCGCCGTCGCGGCGCGGGCTGACGCGGTCATGCGCGGGAGGCCACCCCCTCCGTCGGCGCGGACGCCCCTCTCCCCCATTACGGCCGGACCAGCGTCTTGATCGCGCGGCGCTCGTCCATCGCGGCGTACGCCTCGGCGATCTCCTCCAGCGGGAGCTCGAGATCGAAGACCAGGCCGGGCTCGATGGCACCGCTGAGGACGTCCGGGAGCAGCTCCGCCATGTAGCCGCGGACGGGGGCGACGCCGCCGTTCACCCCCACGTTCGATCCGAACATCTGGCGCACGGGCAGCTCCGGACCGCCGTTGGGGACGCCGACGTAGCCGACCATGCCGCCGGGACGGGCCGAGTCGAGCGCCTGCTGCATCGACTCCTTGGTGCCGACGCACTCGAGCACGCAGTCGGCACCGATGCCGCCGGTGAGCTCCTTCACGCGGGCCACTCCCTCGTCTCCGCGCGTCTCGACGATGTGGGTGGCACCGAAGCGGGTGGCGAGGTTCTGCCGGGACTCGTGGCGCGACATCGCGATGATCGTCGTGGCGCCGAGGCGCTTGGCGGCGAGCACGGCGCAGAGGCCGACCGCTCCGTCGCCCACGACCGCGACGGTGGAGCCCTCGGTCACGCCGGCCGAGACGGCCGCGTGGTGGCCGGTGCCCATGACGTCGGCCAGGGTCAGCAGGCTCGGGATGAGCGCCGGGTCGGGGTCGGTGCCCACCCGGAAGAGCGTGCCGTCGGCCAGCGGGACGCGGACCTTCTCGCCCTGCGCGCCGTCGGCGAAGCCCTCGTCGCCGACCTCGGAGCCCCACCAGCCGCCGGTGAGGCACGAGGTCGAGACGCCGTTCGCGCAGTTGGCGCAGGTGCCGTCGCAGACGTAGAACGGAGCGATGACGAAGTCGCCGACGGAGATGTCGCGCACGTCGTCGCCGACGGACTCGACGACGCCCACGAACTCGTGGCCGATGCGGTGCGCCTCCTTCGTGGGAGTGACGCCGCGGTAGGGCCAGAGGTCGGAGCCGCACACGCAGGCCGCGGTCACGCGGACGATGGCGTCGCGACCGGTCGACAGGGTCGGCTCGGGCACGTCCTCGACTCGGACGTCGCGCTCGCCGTGGATGAGTGTTGCTCGCATGAGGGGTCTCCTGCTCGAGAAGGGGGGTGGGGTCGTCTCCACGCTACGCCGGAGATCCGGCGACCATGATCG
>NZ_JAMRYM010000080.1:0-16757 GCF_023743255.1 Rathayibacter rubneri
GTGCTCGACGCCGCGGCCGGAGCGACGCCGCGGATGCCCGGCAGCGGAACGCTGGGCGAGCCGCTCGGCCGGCCGGGCACGACGGTGCTCGTCCCCGTCTCGCGCGGCGAGGGCGGCTGGCGGGCCGCGGCGGGCATCCGCTCGCACATGCTCACCGGGCTCGCGGCGTCGGAGGCCGTCGCGGTGGTGCCGGCCGGCGGCGCGCGGGTCGGCGACTCCGTCCGCCTCCTGCCGCTGCCCTGGTAGCGCTCACCCCACCGGCTCGAGCCGGACGACGACCGACTTCGACGTGGGCGTGCCGCTGATCCGGGCGGTCGAGTCGAGCGGCACGAGCACGTTGGTCTCGGGGTAGTAGGCGGCCGCGCAGCCGCGCGGGGTGTCGTAGGCGACGGTGCGGAACTCCGGCGCCCGGCGCTCGACGCCGTCCTCCCACTCCGACACCAGATCGACCATCGCGCCGTCGGCGATGCCGAGCGCGGCGAGGTCGGAGGCGTTCACGAAGACCACGCGCCGCCCGCCGTGGATGCCGCGGTAGCGGTCGTCGCGGCCGTAGATCGTGGTGTTGAACTGGTCGTGCGAGCGCAGGGTCTGCAGCAGCAGCCGACCCTCGGGCACCCGGGGGTACTCGAGCGGATTCGCGGTGAACCGGGCCCGTCCGGTCGCCGTCTCGAAGCGGCGCTCATCCCGCGGCGGGTGCGGGAGGACGAAGCCGCCGGGAGCGCTGACCCGTGCCTCGAAGTCCTCGAATCCGGGCACGACGTTCGCGATGTGCCCGCGGATGAGGCGGTAGTCCTCCCGCAGCGCGGCCCAGTCGACGACCGGTGCGTTCTCGCGATCCGCGAGCAGCCGCTCCGCGATCCCGGTGAGGATCGCGACCTCGGAGCGCAGGTGCCCGCTCGGCGGAGCGAGGCGCCCGCGCGAGGCGTGCACGGCGCTCATCGAGTCCTCGACGGTGACGCGCTGCTCCCCCGTGGCCCGGACATCGGCGTCGGTGCGCCCGAGGGTGGGCAGGATCAGGGCGCGGCGCCCGGTGACGACGTGCGAGCGGTTCAGCTTGGTCGAGACGTGCACGGTCAGCGCGAGCGAGCGCATCGCCGCCTCGGTCACCGCGGTGTCGGGGGTGGCGCGCGCGAAGTTGCCGCCGAGTCCCATGAAGACGCGCGCCGTCCCGTCGCGCATCGCACGGATCGCGGCGACGGTGTCGGTGCCGTGCTTGCGCGGCGACGAGAACGAGAACTCGGCGTCGAGCCGGTCGTGGAACACGTCCGGCATCCGCTCGAAGATGCCCATCGTGCGGTCGCCCTGCACGTTGGAGTGGCCGCGCACGGGGCAGACGCCCGCGCCGGGCTTGCCGATGCTGCCGGTGAGCAGCAGCACGTTCACGACGTCCTTGAGCGTGGCGACGGAGTGGCGGTGCTGGGTGAGCCCCATCGCCCAGCAGACGATCGTCCCCTCGGACGCGGCGATCAGCTCGGCGATCGCGCGGATCCGCGCCTCGTCGATCCCGCTGCCGAGCTCGATCTCGGACCACTCGGTGCCGCGCAGCTCGTCGAGGTAGGCCTCGAGCCCGTCGGTGGACTGCTCGATGAACGCGTGGTCGAAGACCCCGCCGCGCGACTCCTGGAGGTCGAGCAGCGCCTTGCCGAAGCCCTGGAACAGGGCCTGGTCGCCGCCGAGGCGGACCTGGAGGAAGTGGTCGGCGAGGGCGGTGCCGCCGCCGATCGTGCCGCGCACGGTCTGCGGGTTGTCGAAGCGGAGCAGGCCCGCCTCGGGCAGGGGATTCACGGCGACGATCGTGCTGCCGGCCCGCTTGGCGCGCTCGAGCGAGGTGAGCATCCGCGGGTGGTTCGTGCCCGGGTTCTGCCCGGCGACGATGATCAGGGGTGCGCGCTCGATGTCGCGGAGGCTGACCGAGCCCTTGCCGATGCCGATCGTCTCGGTCAGCGCGGACCCGCTGGACTCGTGGCACATGTTCGAGCAGTCGGGGAGGTTGTTGGTGCCGAAGCCGCGCACCAGCAGCTGGTAGACGAAGGCGGCCTCGTTGGAGGTGCGGCCGGAGGTGTAGAAGATCGCCTCGTCCGGGCTCGCGCACGCACCCAGCTCCTCGGCGACGAGGTCGAGTGCATCGTCCCAGCCGATCGGGCGGTAGTGGGTACCGCCCTCCTCGAGCAGCATCGGCTCGGTGAGGCGGCCCTGCTGGCCCAGGGCGAAGTCGTCCCACGTCTCGAGCTCGGACAGCGGATGCTGCGCGAAGAAGGCCGGGGTGACGGTGCGGAGGGTCGCCTCCTCGGCCACCGCCTTCGCTCCGTTCTCGCAGAACTCGGCGACGTGGCGCTTGTCGGCCTCGGGCCAGGCGCAGCCGGGGCAGTCGAAGCCGGTCTTCTGGTTCACGCGGAGCAGGGTCTCGGCGCTGCGCAGCGGACCCATCTGCTTCATCGAGATCTGCAGGGCGTGCGCGACTCCGGGGATGCCGACCGCACGGTGCTTGCGGGCGCCGACCGTGAGGCCTCGCTCGTCGATCGGAGTCTCTCGGGGTGCGGCGTCATCGACCATCCCTGCATGCTACGTCGCGCAGCCGGGGAACGGACGGGGCGGCCCGGGGACGCGCGCCGGTGCGAGGATGGACAGCACCGCTCGAAGAGGAGACCGACATGAGCCGCGCGAGCACGAGGACCCGACTGACCGCCGTCCGACTCGCGGAGCCGGACCGACGCCGCGAGGACGTGCTCGCGGTCGAGGAGCCGCTCGAGATCCGCGTGGGGGGCCGCCGCTTCAGCGTGACGATGCGCACCCCGGGCGAGGACTTCGACCTCGTCGCCGGCTTCCTGGTCTCGGAGGGGGTGCTCACCGCCACCGACCAGCTCGCGGCGCTGCGCTACTGCGCGAGCGGTGCCGGTCCGGGCGAGAACACGTACAACGTGGTCGACGCGACCGTGCGCGGCGGGCGCGCGGCGGTGCTGCTGGAGCGGGAGCGATCGGTCTACACGAGCAGCTCGTGCGGGGTCTGCGGGCTCGCATCCCTGGACGCCGTGACGACGGAGTCGGCGTGGACCGTCGACGAGGACCGGGTGACGGCGCCGTCCGATCTGATCGCGTCGCTCCCGGATCGGCTGCGGGGGGCGCAGGCCCTCTTCGAGCGGACCGGCGGGGTGCATGCGGCGGGGCTGTTCGAGTCCGACGGCTCGCTGCTCTGCCTCCGCGAGGACGTGGGACGGCACAACGCGGTCGACAAGGTGGTGGGCTGGGGTCTGCGCGAGGGGCGGCTCCCGCTGCGCGGGACGCTGCTGCAGGTGTCGGGGCGCGCGTCGTTCGAGCTGGTGCAGAAGGCCGTGATGGCGGGGATCCCGCTGCTCGCGGCGGTCGGGGCGCCGTCGTCGCTGGCCGTGGATCTGGCGCGGCGAGCCGGACTGACGCTGATCGGCTTCAGCCGCGGATCCGGGTTCAACGTGTACTCGGGTGAGGAGCGGGTGCGGGAGGGATGAGTGGCGGCCGCAGTCCGGGGGCTGCGGCGGGTCTGTGAGGAGAGCAGCCTGCTGATCGAGTAGCCCGCTCAACGGGCGTCTCGAGGTCCACCATCACCGGAAGGCCGGACCTCAGCGCCGGTCTGCTGGTGGACGCGGGTCTCGATACGCCCCTGCGGGGCTGCTCGACCAGCAGGAGTCCGGTGGGGCTGCTCGACCAGCAGGAGTCGGGGTGCGCCGAAGTACGACGCCGCCCGGCTCAGGCGGACAGGAACTTCGCGGCGACCGGGGCGAATTCCTGCCAGTACTGGAAGATCCCGCCGTGGCCCGAGTTGGGGTAGACGATGAGCTCGGACCCGGCGACGCGCCTGTGCAGATCGTGGGACAGCACCGACGGGACCATGCGGTCGTTGTCGCCGTTGGCGATGAGGGTCGGCTGGGTGATGATCGAGAGGTCCGACGGGGCGGAGCGGCCGAACCGCTGGATCGCCTTCAGCTGGGTGGTAAAGGCTCTGGTGCTGATCTTCTCGTCGCGATCGACCGTGCGCTCCGTCAGACGTCCGACGAACTCCTTCGCCGCCTTCTTGCCTGCGGCGTCGCGGTTGAAGAAGAGGAACTCCTTGATGTCGGAGCGGGCGAGGACCGAGCGGACGAGGTCGTAGTAGGTGACTCCCACGACCTTGTCCATGTCCTTCCCGCCGCGCGGGCCGGTGCCGGTGAGCACGAGCCTGCGCACCAGCTCGGGGTGCTTCACGACCAGGTCCTGCGCGATCATGCCGCCCATCGAGAACGAGAAGACGTCGACGAGGTCGTAGCCGAGGCCGCGGAGGAAGGTGTACGCGTCGTCGGCCGCCTCCTCGATCGTGCCCGAAACGGTGCCTCCGGACGCGCCGACGCCCTGCTGGTCGAAGGTGATCACGCGGCGGTTCTGCGCGATCGCGTCGACGATGCGCGGATCCCAGTTGTCGAGCGTCGCGGCCAGGTGCACGAAGAAGACGACGGGGACCGCCTCCTCCGGGCCGAGCTCGCGGTACGCGAAGGTCTTGCCGTGCGTGGTGATGCTCTTCGCGGGGGCGAGGGCGTAGGACGTGATGACGGGCTCTGCGGTGCTCATGGTGGGTGCTCCTTCTGGAACGGTCGTGCGGGGAGGGGTGGGGGTCAGAGGCCGAGGACGACGGTCTTGCCGCGGGTGCGGGACGAGCGCAGCGACTCCATCGCCGCGGACGTCTCGTGGAAGGGGAACGTCGCCCCGACGACCGGGCGCAGGGCCCCTGCGTCGACGAGCTCGGTGATGCGGTCCAGCTGCTCGCCGCTGGCGCGCATGAGGAGGAACTCGTAGCTCACCCCCAGCGTCTTCGCCTGCCCCCGGACCTTGCGGCTGAGTGCGGCGACCGCGAGGCGCAGCACCGGGTTCATGCCGCTCGCCTTCGCGAAGGCCGGCTCGGGCGGGCCGGAGACGCCGATGGCCCTGCCGCCGCGCCGGAGGACGCGGAGCGACTTCTCGAGGTTCTCGCCGCCGAGGCTGTCGAGCACGAGGTCGTAGCCCGAGAGCTCCTCCTCGAAGTCCTGCGAGCGGTAGTCGAGGACGACGTCGGCGCCCAGGTTCCGGACGAAGTCGGCGTTGGCGGCGGAGGCCGTCGTGGCGACGTGCGCCCCGAGGTGCTTCGCGAGCTGGATCGCGATGCTGCCCAGGCCTCCTGAGCCGGCGTGGATCAGCACCTTCTGCCCGGGCTGCACGTTCCCCCTCTCGACGAGCGCCTGCCAGGCGGTCAGCGCGACCAGGGGCAGGGAGGCCGCGTCGACGGCGCTGATCGAGGACGGGGCGAGGGCCACGTCGGCCTCGTCGATCGCGATCCGCTCGGCGAAGGTGCCGATGCGGTGGTCTCGGGGGCGGGCGTAGACGCTGTCGCCGACCTGCACCCGGCTCACCTGGGCGCCCACGCGCAGGACCGTGCCCGCGACGTCGTGCCCGAGGACGAGGGGCGTCCTGTACGGGAGAAGCGTCGTGAACTCCCCCGCCCGGATCTTCTCGTCGAGCTGGTTGAGGCCGGCGGCGCCGACCTGGACGAGGACGTCGCGGGGGCCGACGACGGGCTCGGCGACGTCGGTCTCGTGGAGGGGCTGCTTGTAGGCGTCGAGGACGAATGCTCGCATGGGGGTTCTCCTGGTGTGGTGTGCGGGCCGCGGGTCAGCGGCGGAGGAAGGTCCGGACGGCGTCGAGGACGTCGTGGCGGTTCTGGGGAACGGCTCCGTGGCCGGAGTCGGAGAAGACGAGCACGAGGGCGTCGTCGAAGCGGCGGCGCAGCGGCTCGGTGTTCTCGGGCGGGACCATGCGGTCGGCGTCGCCGTGGAGGATCAGTGCGGGGTGGGGGAACCTGCCGCCCGGCGCGGACCGCTCGCCCCAGCGCCGCACGGCCTGCAGCTGTGCGCGGACGACGCCGAGTGAGACCGGACGGTCGCGGTCGGCCCGGCGTCGCTCGAGCCGCGCGTCGTGCTCGGCCGCTGCCCGGCGACCGGCCGGCGTGCGGGTGAAGAAGAGCAGGGCCGCGGGGTCGGTGGCCGTCAGCGCCCCTCGCAGAACGGTGCGGGCCATCACGCCGGTCATCCGCGTGAGGCCCGGACCGCCCTGGGGGCCGGTCGACGCGAGGACCACGCGGTCGACGAGGGCCGGAGCGCGCTCCAGGACGGCCTGGGCGACCATCCCGCCCATCGACTGCCCGAAGAGGTCGATGCGTTCGAGCCCCAGCGCGCCGACCGCGGCGATGACGTCGTCGGCCGCCTCCTCGAACGACCGCCTGACCGTGCCGCCCGAGCCGCCGACGCCGCGGTAGCCGATCAGCAGCACTCGGCGGTCGGCGGCCAGCGGGTCGACGACCTCCGGGTCCCAGCTGTCGAGGTTGGCGCCGAGACGGGTGAGGGCGACGAGCGGAGGCACTCCGTCCCGGGCGGTGCCGAGGTCGCGGTACACGACGTCCTCGCCGCGCACGCGGACGTGGCGCGTCGGTGCGTCGAGGAAGGACGCCCGTCCCGCCTCCGCGTTCGATGACCCTGCCATGTCGATCCGGTCTCCTGTCCGATCCGGCGGCGGGCGGTGCTCCTCTCCGCTCATCCGAGTACACTCAAGGATGAGCACACTCAGTAATTTTGTCAAGGAGGAGTCGATGGGGTTCAAGGAGAAGCCGCCCGGCCGTCGCGAACGGGCGAAGGAGGACAAGCAGCGTCGCATCGAGGAGGCGGCGCGCGTGCTGTTCGCCGAGCGCGGCGTCGGCGGAGTGACCACCCAGCAGATCGCCGACCGTGCCGACGTGGCGATCGGCACGCTCTACCTCTACGCCGCGACGAAGGCCGAGCTGCTGATCATGGTGCAGAACCGGAAGTTCGGAGCGGCGATCGACGACGGGCTCGCCGCTGCGGAGGCGCCCGCGAGGGACGCTCTCGAGAGGGTCCTCGCCCTGATCACGCCGGTCGTCGCCTGCCTCCGCGAGCATCCGGAGAACGGCCGGATCTACCTGCACGAGCTCGTGTCCGGGGACCCCGAGGAGGCGCACCGCCGCGAGGGCCTCGCCCTGTCGCAGCGGCTCGAGGAGGGGGTGGGCGGGATCCTGCGCCGGGGCAGCGGGATCGACCGCGGCGACGCGGCGATCCGCGCCCGCGTGATCACGTCCGTGATCCACGTGACGACGACGGCGACCCTCCACCTCGGCGATCCGCTGCCGACCCTGCTCGCACACCTCCGCCACCAGATCGCCGTCGTGGCGCCGGGCCGCGGCGGAGGGGGGTGCGGGAGGGAGCAGCCGCTCCGGGAGCTCTGACCGCCGGAGAGCAGCGCCGGGCGATCAGAGGCCGAGGAGGCGCCGGACGGTCATCGCCGCCGTCGCCTCGGAGGAGTGCGGGCGGCACCCCGAGGGACGCCGCCCTCGGGCCGGTCCGACGAGGACCGGCCGCTCAGGACGCGGACGGAGCGAGCAGGTCCACGACCTCGCTGGTGCCGAGGATCGCGTGGGCGTACATCGGGCCGTTGATGCGGGCGGCGAGCATGCCCTCCTCCGAGAACGCCGCGGTGGCGGCGAGCATGCCCTCCTCCGAGAACGCCGCGGTGGCGTCGGAGACCAGGGTGACGTGCAGGCCGAGCTCCATGCCGGTGCGCGCCGTCGCCTCGACGCAGGAGTCAGGGCAGCCCTACGCACTCCGCTCTCGCGAACGCGCCCACCTCGGAAGCCGACCGCGGGTCGTCCAGCGGCGCAGCCGCTAGACGACCGATAAGGACTGCCGGGCGATCTCGAGTTCCTCGTTGGTGGGGATGACGAGGACGGCGACGCGGGAGTCGTCGGTCGAGATGCGGCGGGCTCCGCGGTCGCGGGCCGCGTTGCGCTCGGGGTCGAGCTCGATGCCGAGGCCCTCGAGGCCGCGGAGGGCGCCGGCGCGGACCGCGGGGACGTTCTCGCCGACTCCTGCGGTGAAGACGATCGCGTCGACGCGGCCGAGCTGGGCGTAGTACGCGCCGATGTAGTGGCGGAGGCGGGGGTAGTAGACCTCGAGGGCGGCGGCGGCCTTCTCGTCAGCGGCCTCGGACGCCTCCTGCACGTCGCGCATGTCGCCGCGGCCGGAGAGGCCGAGGAGGCCGCTGCGGCGGTTGAGGATCGTGTCGAGCTCGTCGATCGACAGGCCCGCCTTGCGGGCGAGGTGGAAGACGACCGCCGGGTCGAGGTCGCCGGAGCGGGTGCCCATGACGAGCCCCTCGAGCGGGGTCATGCCCATGGAGGTCTCGACCGAGGCTCCGCCGTCGACCGCGCAGACCGAGGCGCCGTTGCCGAGGTGGAGGACGATCGTCTTGAGGTCGGAGCGGCGACGGCCGAGGTAGGCGGCGGCGGCCTCGGACACGAACTTGTGCGACGTGCCGTGGAAGCCGTAGCGGCGGATGCGGTGCTTGTCGGCGAGCTCGGCCGGGATCGCGTACGTCGACGCCTCGGCCGGCAGGGTGTGGTGGAACGCGGTGTCGAAGACGGCGACGTGCGGGACGTCGGGGAACGCCTTCTGCGCGGCCTCGATGCCCTCGAGGTTCGCCGGGTTGTGCAGGGGCGCGAGGTCGGAGAGGTCCTCGATGTTGATCTTGACGAGGTCGGTGACGACGGTCGCCTCGTAGAAGCGCTTGCCGCCGTGCACGACGCGGTGCCCGACCGCGACGGGCGGGAACTCCGACAGGCTCGGCCCGTTCTCGTCGAAGGCGCGGATCATGGCGTCGAATCCGGCGGTGTGGTCCGGGATCGGACCCTCGATCTCGATGCTCTCGCCGTCGCGGGTGTGCTTCGTGCGCCCCGTCTCCTCGCCGATCCGCTCGACGAGGCCGCTGGCGAGCGTCTCCTCCGTCGTCATCTCGATGAGCTGGTACTTGAACGACGACGAACCGCTGTTGACGACGAGGACGACGGACATGAGGGGACTCCTGGGGGTCGGGGTCGGAGGGGCGGCGACGCGGGTGGCGTCAGCGGACGACGGGGATGGCGGAGGTGGGCGGCACGATCGCCTGAGTCGCGGCCTGGATGGCCGTGATCGCGACGGTGTTGACGATGTCCTGGACGAGGGCGCCGCGGCTGAGGTCGTTGACGGGCTTGCGGAGGCCCTGCAGGACGGGGCCGATCGCGACGGCTCCGGCCGAGCGCTGCACCGCCTTGTACGTGTTGTTGCCCGTGTTGAGGTCGGGGAAGATGAACACGGTGGCGCGGCCGGCCACCCGCGAGCCGGGCATCTTCGAGGCGGCGACGGCCGCATCCGCTGCCGCGTCGTACTGGATCGGACCCTCGACGAGCAGGTCGGGCCGGCGCTCGCGCACCAGCGCCGTCGCAGCGCGCACCTTCTCGACGTCGGCTCCGGCCCCGCTCTCGCCGGTGGAGTACGAGAGCATCGCGATGCGCGGGTCGATGCCGAACTGCTGCGCGGTCTCGGCCGAGGAGATCGCGATGTCGGCCAGCTGCGCCTCGGTGGGATCGGGGTTCACGGCGCAGTCGCCGTAGACGAGCACGCGGTCGGCGAGCGCCATCAGGAAGACGCTCGAGACCACCGAGACGCCGGGGCTGGTCTTGATGATCTCGAAACCGGGGCGGATGGTGTGCGCCGTCGTGTGCGCGGCGCCCGAGACCATGCCGTCGGCGAGGCCGAGCTGCACCATCATCGTGCCGAAGTACGAGACGTCGGTGACGGTGTCGAAGGCGTGGTCGTAGGTGATGCCCTTGTGCGCGCGGATGCGGGCGTACTCCTCCGCGAACCGAGCCCGGTGCTCGGGGTCGAGGACGCTGAGGACGCGCGCGCCGTCGATGTCGACGCCGAGGCCCGCGGCCCGGCCGCGCACCTCCGACTCCTCGCCCAGGATCGTCAGGCGCGCGATGCCGCGCTTGAGCACGGTGGCCGCGGCGCGCAGGATGCGGTCGTCGCCGCCCTCGGGCAGCACGATGTGGCGGTCGGCGATGCGGGCGCGCTCGATGAGCCCGTACTCGAACATGAGCGGGGTGACGACGTCGGACCGGCCGACGTCGAGGAGGGTCAGCAGCTCGACCGCGTCGATCGCCTCCTCGACGAGCGCGAGCGAAGTGTCGCGCTTGCGCGGCGAGTCGGCGGCGAGGCGGCCGCGGGCGGCCGTGACGCGCACGGCGGTGTCGTAGGTGCCGAGCTCGGTCATGATGATCGGCAGCGGCGTGTCGACGCCCTCGATCAGACGGACGATCGGCTCGGGCAGCTCGAAGCCGCCGTTGAGGATGATCGCCGAGACGGTCGGGAAGTTGCCGGAGGCGTGCGCCATGATCACCGCGAGCACGACCTCGGGCCGGTCGCCCGGGACGATGACGACGCCGCCCTCCATGAGGCGCGGGAGCACGTTGACCATGGACATGCCGGCGACGACGACGCCGAGCGCCTCGCGGCCGAGCAGCTCGGGATCGCCGGCGACGACGACCCCGTCGACCGCCTCGACGATCCGGGACACGCTCGGGGCGACGAGGAACGGATCCTCGCGGATGGCCCAGACGGGGACGCCCGCCGGCAGACCCCCGCGGATCGCCTCGACGGCGGCGGGAGCGGTGGCGGGATCGGCGCGGTTGGCGACCACCCCGATGAGCGTGGCGTGCGCGGTGCGCAGCTCGACCGCGGCGAGCTCGGTGATCTGGCGCATCTCCTCCGGGGTGCGCGCGGGCGCCTGGCCCAGCTGCTCGCTCCGGGACACGTCGCGCCCGGTGAGCACGAGCAGGACGGGGGCCCCGAGGTTGGCGGCGATGCGGGCGTTGTAGCCCAGCTCGGTGGGGCTGCCCACGTCGGTGTAGTCGGAGCCGAGGATCACGACGGCGTCGCACTGCGCCTCCACGCCCTTGTAGCGCTCGACGATGCGCGAGAGGGCGGCCTCGCCGTCGGCGTGCACGTCCTCGTAGGTGACGCCGATGCAGTCGTCGTAGGCGAGACCGGAGTCGGAGTGGCCGAGCAGCATCTCGAGCACGTAGTCGGGCTCGGAGGTGGAGCGGGCGATGGGCCGGAAGACGCCCACCCGCTGCACCTGGCTGTTGAGCATGTCGAGGACGCCGAGGGCGACCGTGGACTTGCCGGAGTGACCTTCAGCGGACGAGATGTAGATGCTCTGGACCATCGGAGCCACCCTACCGACGGGGCCCGCGGCGAGGCTGGGCAGTCGCTCCAGGATGGGAGGGCGTGCACGGGGCGCGGGCTGGGGAGAAGCGCCTGGGGCCGGATGCGTCGCCGCCGCTCAGCGGACCGGAGCGTCGCCCGCGCTTAACGGAGAAGACCCCCCGCGCACCCGCCAGAGCCCGGTTACCCTTGCTGCGTTTCCGCCCTGGGGGAGTTGGCCTGGATGGCGCCACGCGGGGAGCCGGGAGACAGTCTAACCCGATCCGCGGGAGTCGACGAGCGCCCCGTGGTCTGCAGCGGGCCTCGGTTCCGTGTAGTGTGCATGAGGTCGCGATCACGGTCGCGCCTGGAGGATTCGCCTAGTGGCCTATGGCGCACGCTTGGAAAGCGTGTTGGGTGAAAGCCCTCGGGGGTTCGAATCCCCCATCCTCCGCCGAACGGTGTCCGTCGCTCTCGCCAGCACGGGCACCGTTCTCCTTTTCCCGGCCCGACCCGTCTCGGGGTCGGATGCGCACCAGCGGCGGATGCGCGTCAGCGGGCGATGCGGACGAGCCACTCCTCGAGCAGCGTCCGCTCGGCGTCGCTCAGCACGTCGACCGTGCCCAGCGCCGCGCGCAGGGCGACCGCGTGGGCGACGAGGGCGCGGGCCGCAGGATCGGTCGGTCCCGCCTCCGACGTCGTGATCGTCGCGAGGACCGCCTCGCGGGAGCGCGAGGACAGGTCGTCGTCGCCGTCCTGGCCGGCGGTGAGCGTCAGAGTGCAGCCGAGGGCCGCCGACTGGAGCAGCCGGGCGGCGTGCTCGACGTCGACGGTGAGGCGTCCGGCCTCCGCGACGGCGCGGACGTGCGCGAGCAGCGCGCCGCGGGACAGGCGCGCCGCCTCCGACTCCTCTCCCGGCCGGGCGGTGAACATCAGGGCGTAGACGTGCGGCTGCGCGAGTCCGAAGGCGACGTGCTGGTCCCAGGCGGCGCGGAGGGCGTCGACGGGATCGGCCGGAGGGTCGCTGCGCTCGAACTCGACCAGGGCGTCGGCGACGCCCGCGGCGACGACGGAGTCGAGCAGTCCGCGGAGGTCGCCGAAGGTCCGGTAGATGGTCGGCGCCTGGACGCCGGCGGCCGAGCTGATCGCGCGGGTCGAGACGGCGTCGCGCCCTCCCTCGGCCAGCAGCTGGGCGGTCGCCCGGAGGATGCGGTCTCGGGTGCTGAGGCTCTCGGTCACGAGGAGTGACGCTAACACGCGGGCGTTAGCGGGGGGGGTCCGGAGCGGGTGGATCTCGATACGCCCGCTGCGCGGGCTACTCGATCAGCAGGGGGCGCCCGCAGGGCCGCCCGCTCGTCGAAGGCGCCCGCAGGGCCGCCCGCTCGTCGAAGGCGCCCGCAGGGCCGCCGCCGCTGACGGGGTCGGATGCAAGGCGGAGGAGGGAGCGATACCGGCGGTATCGCGACCGACGACAACGCCGCAGACGGCCCCGTCAGCGGCGGCGACGGCCCCGTCAGCGGCGGCGGCGGGCGGTGCCGAAGATGCCGCGCACGACCTCGCGGAGCAGTGTCTGCCCCGCCGAGGATCCGAGGACCTGTTCGACGACGCCCTTCTCGCGGCGCGGGGTGCGGCTGCGGGTGGTGGGTGCGGTGCGGCGGCGGGTCCGCTCGGCGGCGGCGTCGGCGCGGCGTTCGGCGGCCTCGCGAAGGAGCAGGCCCGCCGCGAGAAGGAGCGCGAGGCGGGCCTCCTCCTCGGCGCGCTCCTCGGCGGCGAGGCGCTCCTCCTCCGCGTCGGCGGCGGCGTCGAGCCGGCGGGTGAGGATCTCGCGGGCGGAGTCGCGGTCGAGCGGGGTGCCGTAGCGCGCGAGCAGCGGGGAGCGCTGCACGCTCGCCTCCCGCTCCGACTCGGGGGTCGGCGACATCGAGCCCTGCGGTGCGCGCAGGCGGGTCCACGCGACCGGGGGGGGAGCTCCGCGCTCGTTCATGACCGTCACGATCGCCTCGCCGATCGGCAGGGCCTGGAGCGTCTCGCCGAGGTCGTAGTCCGACTCCGGGTACGTCGACACGGTGGCCCTCAACGCCTTCGCGTCGTCGGGGGTGTGGGAGCGCAGCTGGTGCTGGATGCGCGAGCCGAGCTGCGCGAGGACGTCGCCCGGGACGTCCTTGGGCGTCTGCGTGACGAAGACGATGCCGACCCCCTTCGAGCGGATGAGGCGCACGGTCTGGGTGATCGCCGCGAGGAAGTCCTTCGACGCGTCGCGGAAGAGCAGGTGCGCCTCGTCGAAGAAGAAGATGAGCTTCGGGCGGTCGAGGTCGCCCACCTCGGGCAGGTCGTTGAAGAGGTCGGCGAGCAGCCACATCAGGAACGTCGAGAAGAGCGCGGGCCGGTCCGCGACTCCGGGCACCTCGAGCAGGCTCACGACGCCTCGGCCGTCGGCGGTGGTGCGGAGGAACTCGGCGGTGTCGATCTCGGGCTCGCCGAAGAACACGTCGGCGCCCTGGTCGGCGAAGGCGATGAGCTCGCGGAGGATGACGCCGGCGGTGGCCTTGGACAGGCCGCCCAGCTCGGCGAGCTCGCCCTTGCCCTCGTCGCCGACGAGGTAGGTGAGCACGGCGCGCAGGTCCGAGAGGTCGACGAGCGGGAGGCCCTCGCCCTCGGCGTAGTGGAAGACCAGGCCCAGGCTCGATTCCTGGGTCGCGTTCAGACCCAGGACCTTCGAGAGCAGCAGCGGGCCGAAGCCGGTGACGGTCGCGCGCACGGGGACGCCCGTGCCGATGCCGCCCAGGGCGAAGAACTCGGCGGGAGACGCCTCCGCCCGCCACTCCTGACCGATGGTGCGGGTGCGGGCGAGGAGCTTCTCGTCGGCGGTGCCGGGGGTGGCGAGACCCGAGAGGTCGCCCTTGATGTCGGCGGCGAACACCGGGACCCCGGCGGCGGACAGCTGCTCGGCGAGGACCTGCAGCGTCTTGGTCTTGCCGGTGCCGGTCGCGCCCACGACGAGGCCGTGGCGGTTGAGCATGCCCAGCGGGAGGCGGACGGGCACGTCGGCGCGGGCCTCGCCGTTGACGAGGGCGCCGAGCTCGAGGACCGGGCCGGTGAAGGCGTAGCCGGCGCGGACCGCGTCGACGGACGACTCGGCGAGGGGGCCCGGTGCGGCCGGGGCTGCCGGGGCCGGCGCCGCAACGGGCGCCGCCTCGTGCTGCACCGCCTCGACGAGCCGGACGTCGTCCACGACCACGCTCGCCTCCTCCGGACCCGACACGGCGCCCAGCGCCGCGGCGGCCGCCTCGGCGCGCTCGAGCGCCCGAGCCGCCTCGGCCTGCAGTGCCCGAGCGGCCTCGAGTGCCGCTCGCGCCTCGTCCCTCGCCGAGGCGAGCCCGTCGTCGTTGCTCATGCGCCCAGCCTAGGGTCGGGTGTCCTCGCGGACGTGCCAGGCCTGCCCGTACCCGCCCTCCTCGATCGGGCGCGCCATCAGCTCGAGGAACGGGGCGGCGTCGAACGCCTCGGGACCGAGCACCCCCGCGCCCGACCAGGCGCCGGTGGCGAGCATCTCGAGGGCGACGACGGGGTTCAGCGCCGTCTGCCAGACCACGCACTGGGCGCCGTACTCGGCCATCGTCCACTCGTTGTCGCTCACGTGGTAGAGGTACACCTCGCGGTGCGCGCCGTCCTTCGTGCCGCTGACCCACAGGCCGGCGCAGGTCTTCCCGGTCATGCGGGGGCCGATGCCCGCGGGGTCGGGCAGTGCGGCCGCGACCACGTCGCGCGGGGCGACCATCACCGGGCCCTCGGAGGAGCGCACCCGGATCGGCTCGACACCGTCCAGACCCAGCAGGTGCAGAGTCCGCAGGACGCCGATGAACTGCTCGCCGAGCCCGTACTTGAAAGTGACCCGCTTCGCGTCGAGCCAGCGCGGCATGAGGAGCACCTCCTCGTGCTCGACGTTGACGCACTCGACGGGGCCGATGCCCTCGGGGAACTCGAACACCTCGGGCTCGGAGAAGGGCGGCGTGGTGAACCAGCCCCGACCCTCCTCGTAGACCACCGGCGGGTTCAGGCACTCCTCGATCGTCGTCCAGATCGAGAAGGAGGGAGCGAAGACCTCGGCCCCGCTCTCGTCGCGCACCACCAGGTTCGCGCCGTCGCGCACGCCCAGCTCGTCGATCTCGTCGAAGAGGTGGTCCGACGCGTAGCGGGCGAAGACGTCCGAGAGTCCCGGCTCCACGCCCATGCCGACGAGGGCGAGCCGCCCGCGAGACTCCCACTCCCCCGCCGCCTCGAACTGCTCGTCGCCGAGCTTCACGCCCGTCTGCGCGTGCGGCTCGTCGGGGTGCGGGCGCGACAGGCTCATGGCCATGTCGACGTAGTCCGCTCCGGCCGCGAGAGCTCCGGCGAAGATCGTCGGCACGAACTTGGGCTCGACGGCGTTCATCACGTGGGTGGCGCCGTGAGCGCGCGCCACGGTCTCGACGCTCTCGGCGTCGGAGGCGTCGATGCGGGCGGCGACGAAGCGGTCCTCGACTCCCTCGACGCCGTGGCGCTCGGCGATCCAGGCGACGGTGCGCTCGGCGCGGGCCAGTTCGTAGTCGCAGACGATGATCTGCTCGAAGAAGGTGCGACGGGCGGCGATCCGGGCGAAGGCGTCGCCGACGCCGCCGGCGCCGACCAGGAGGATTCTCATGCCTCCACCGTAGCGACGGATCGCGTCGTCCACCACGTCGATGGCCGCTGAGAACATCGCTGAGGCGGCCCTCGGGCCACCGATTCCGTCACTCCTCCGCCTCGGCACCCCGCTCGAGCAGGCGGATGAAGCGCGACAGCCGCTCGAGTCCGACGAGCGACGTGGGCAGCGAGGCGGCGAGCGCGGGCGAGTGCACGAGGTACGCGGCCCACTTCGCCCGCGAGATCGCCACGTTCAGCCGGTTGGGCAGGAGGAGGAACTCGAGCCCGCGCGGGACGTCGGCGCCCGAGGACGCCGCGAGCGAGACGATCGCGATCACCGCCTCGCGGCCCTGGAAGAGATCGACGGTGCCCACCGCCGTCTCGTCGAGCCCCGCCGAGTCGAGGGCGGCGCGCAGCAGCCCGCCCTGCGCGTTGTAGGGCGCGACCACGATCACGTCGGCCGCAGTGAGGCTTCGCTCGCCGTGCTCGTCGACCCAGGTGCGGCCGATCATCGACTTCGCGATCTCGACGACCCGGCGGGCCTCGTCCGGCGAGGATGTGGTGTCGCCGGCGTGCACGACCGGGACGGAGTGCAGGCCCGGCGCGACGCCCCCGAGGCGGCGCTCCTCGGGCGCCCGCGACCTCAGCGCGCCCTCGTAGGACAGCTCGGACACGGCGGCCGCGAGCTCGGGGTGCATCCTGTAGGTCTGCGCGAGGAAGTAGCCGTACTCGGCGGGCAGGACGTCGTGACCGTCGGCGAGCCAGCCGAGCGCCGACTCGTCGACCGGCTCGGGGTGCGAGCCCTGGCTGACCTGGGGCAGCTGCTGCGGATCGCCGAGGAGCAGGAGGCGCTGGGCCGCGACCGCGCTCGCGATCGTGGGCGCGAGCGAGAACTGGCCCGCCTCGTCGACGACGAGGAGGTCGAGGGAGCGGCGGGGCACGGTGCCGGCGTTCGCGAAGGTCCAGGCGGTGCCGCCGACGACGCAGCCGCCCTCCTCCTGGAGCACCGCGGCGAGCGCCGCCTGGACC
>NZ_JAMRYM010000081.1:0-16638 GCF_023743255.1 Rathayibacter rubneri
CGCCCCACCTCACCCGTCGCCTCATTGGAGCCCGCATGCCCCTCACCGTCCTCACCCGGTCGCGCCGTCGCGCGGCGCTCGGCGCCCTCGCCGTCGCCGTCGCCACCACCACCGCACTCACCGCCTGCTCGAGCGGATCCGACGCGAGCGCGTCCGGGACCGGCGAGGAGGGTTCCTTCGGCGAGGCCGCGATGCAGCTCTCGTGGGTCCCCCACGTGGAGTTCGCCGGCGAGTACCTGGCCGACGCGAACGGCCACTTCGCCGACGCGGGCTTCGATTCCGTCGCGCTGACCCCCGGCGGCACCGGCGCGACCGGTGCCGAGACGGCCATCGCGAGCGGATCCGCGTTCGCGGGCGTCTCCTCCCCGCTGATCACCGGCCCCGCGATCTCGGAGGGCGCCGAGATGAAGATCGTCGGAGCGACCTACCAGAAGAACCCGTTCGCGATCGTGTCGCTCACCGACGCCCCGATCGAGACCCCCGAGGACATGGTCGGCAAGACCATCGGAGTCAGCGACAGCAACGACCTCGTCTGGCGCGCGTTCCTCGCCGCGAACGACATCGACGAGTCCGACGTGAACCGCGTGCCCCTCACCGACTCGACGCTGCTCACCACCGGCCAGGTCGACGGCTACATCGGCTACGCGACCGCCGGAGCGAACACGCTGAACCAGCGCGGCTTCTCGGCGCAGCAGTTCCTGCTCGCCGACACCGGCCTGCCGATGGTGGGCGAGACGATCGTGGTCGCGCAGGCGAGCATCGACGACGAGCGCGAGAAGGTGAAGGCGCTGCTGTTCGCCCTCGTGCAGGGCTGGCAGGACGCCGTCGCCGACCCCGAGGCCACCGCCGAGACCGTCGTCACCGACTACGCGGCCGACCAGAACTACAAGGTGGAGGAGCAGGCGCAGGTCATGGTCACCCAGACCGAGCTGATCAGCACCCCCGAGACCGACGAGAACGGCCTGCTCACCATCAGCGACGAGCTGCAGGAGCAGTCCGTCGCCTCGCTCGCGCTGACCGGCATCGAGCTCGACGCCGACGAGCTCTTCGACACCACGCTGATCGACGAGGTCTACGAGGAGCACCCGGAGCTGCTCGAGGGCTGAGGCCCGAGCGAGCACCCCTGACGACCCGCGCGAGAGGACGAGACGTTGACCACCACCGAGAACGGCACCGAGGGCATCCGCCTGTCGGGCCTGAGCAAGCGCTTCGACCTGGGCTCCCGGTCGGTGCAGGCGCTCGCCGAGGTCGACCTCGTCACTCCGCGCGGGTCGTTCCTGTCGCTGCTGGGCCCCTCCGGCTGCGGCAAGTCGACGATCCTGCGCATGCTGGCCGGGCTCGAGAAGCCGACGACCGGCTCCGTCTCGATCCACGGCACGCCCGTCGTCGGCACGAAGCGGAAGGCCGAGCTGGGCATCGCGTTCCAGGACTCGGCGCTGCTTCCCTGGCGCTCCGTGCGCTCCAACGTGCGCCTCCCGCTCGAGCTGACGCGGCAGGCGTCCAAGCGCGACAGCATCCCGGACCTCCTCGACCTGGTCGGGCTGACCGGCTTCGAGGACGCCTACCCGTCGCAGCTCTCGGGCGGCATGCGCCAGCGCGCCTCGATCGCGCGGGCCCTCGTGGTGCAGCCCGACCTGCTCCTGCTCGACGAGCCGTTCGGCGCGCTGGACGACATGACGCGCCAGCGCCTCAACCTCGAGCTCCAGCGCATCTGGACCGCGCGGCCGGCGACCACCCTGATGGTGACGCACGGCATCGCCGAGGCGATCCTCCTCTCGGACACGGTCGCCGTGATGTCGCCCAGGCCGGGGCGCATCGTCGAGGTCATCGACATCGACCTCCCGCGTCCGCGCACGGTCGAGATGCTGCGCAGCCCCGAGTTCCACGCGATCGAGGACCGCATCACCGATCTGCTGTTCTCGCAACACGGGGTGGCGATGGAGGACGAGGGGTGACCCGGCTGCGCACGAACCGGCGCGTCCTCGCCGGCCTCGCGGTCTTCGTCGCGGTCTGGTGGATCCTCGCCGAGACCGTCTACCGCGAGAGCCGTGCCGTGCCGAGCCCCGGCGCTATCGTCGCCGCGTTCCTCCGCGACGGTCCCCTCTTCTACCTCCGCAACGTCGGCGACACCGTGCTCGCGGCCGGCTGGGGCTACCTCTGGGGCACCCTCGCGGCACTGGCGCTCGCCGTCGTCGCGCTGCTGCTGCCGTGGACCCACCGGGTGATCGAGCAGATCGGAGTGATCAGCCACTGCCTCCCGCTGACCGCGGTCGGACCCGTGATCCTCGTGATCTTCGGCGGCCGGACCACCTCGATCTTCCTCGCCGCGCTGCTGGTCTTCTTCACCACCCTGATCGGCGCGCTGCTGGGCGTCCGCTCGGTGCCGCGCACCGCGCTCGACCTCGTGTCGGCCTACCGCGGCGGCCGCTGGGCGCAGATCGTCAAGGTGCAGGCCGTCGCAGCCGTGCCCGCGACGCTCACGGCGCTCCAGGTCGGCGTGCCCGCGGCGATCCTCGGCGCGGTCCTGGGGGAGTACCTCGGCGGAGTCACGACGGGCCTCGGAGTCGCGCTCGCGGTCGCGCAGCGCCAGATGGACGTCGAGCGCGCCTGGGCCTTCGCGGTGCTGAGCGGAGTCGTCACGATCCTCGGCTACGCGCTGATCGCGGCCGTCGGGCGCTGGGTCATGCCCCGCGTGACCGGCACTCCGCGCGCCACCCGCCGCTCGATCCTGCGCCGCACCGGAGGAGTCGTATGAGCACCGCCACCCGCACCGCCACCCGCACCCCCGCGCGCCGGGCCCGCGACCTCAACCCGCGCCTGGCGTTCCGCATCGTGCGCGCCGAGCTCGTCCCCCTCGCCCTCGCCGCGCTGCTCGCGATCGGCTTCTGGTACGCGTTCCTCGCGATCGCCGACGTCTCGCCGCTGCTGGGCAAGACGCCGACCGACGTCGCGACCTACCTCTTCGTCGAGGAGGACGCCGCCGCGAACCGCGCCGTCGTCTTCGGCAACCTCGGCGTCACGGCGCTCGACGCCCTGATCGGCTACGCGGCGGGCATGCTCGTCGCCCTCGCGATCGCGGTGCTCTTCGTGCTCGTCCGCTCGCTCGAGGCCACCGTGATGCCGATCGCGATGCTGCTCAAGTCGATGCCCCTGATCGTGATCACCCCGCTGATCACGCTCGCCATCGGCAACGGGCTCGCGGCGGTCGCCGTGGTCGGAGCGGTCGCGGTGTTCTTCCCGGCTCTCGTGACCGTGGTGTTCGGGCTCCGCTCGCTCTCGCGCGAGTCGTTCGAGCTGGTGACGGTCTACGGCGGCTCGCCCCTGGACGTGCTGCTCAAGGTCGCTCTGCCGACCGCGGTGCCGGCGATCTTCGCGGCGGCCAAGGTGGCGGTCCCCTCCGCTCTGAGCGGGGCGATGCTGGCCGAGTGGCTGGCGACCGGGAAGGGCCTGGGCGGAGCCGTGCAGCGCGCGTCGGCGGGCTTCCGCTACGACGAGCTGTGGGCGTCGCTCGCGGTGATCACGGCGCTGGGAGTCGTGGCCTACGCGGTCGTGGCGATCGGCGAGAGACTGGCGGCCGTCCGCTTCGGCGGACAGAACTGAGGAACGGCATGAGCAGCAACGGAACCATCACCGGCACGGTCTGGGACGGGCAGCGCGCCCTCGGCACCGCGACCCTCGCCTGGAGCGGCGACGAGATCGCCTCCGTCGACCCCGCCGGCGGGCGGGCACCAGGCGGCGACGAGGCCCTCTCGATCATCCCGGGCCTCGTCGACACCCACGTGCACCTCGGCGCCTACTCGGGCGCGGGCACGGCCGACTTCGCCTCCTGGCCGCTGATCACCCCGCGCGAGGAGCGGGTGTTCCACATCGCGAACAACGCCCGCAAGGCGGCCCGCGCCGGAGTCACGACGCTGCGCGATCTCGGCGCCGACGAGCTGCAGATGACCGTGGCGCGGATGTTCGAGCAGGGCATCGCCGACGGGCCGCGGCTCGTCACGCACGGCGCCGTCGGCATGACGGCCGGTCACGGCGACCTGTTCGTGCCCCCGCACTACCCGCACCGCGACCGCGTCGCCGACAGCCCCGACGAGTGCCGGCGCCTGGTCCGCACCTGGGCGAGGGCCGGTGCCGACGGCATCAAGATCTACACGAGCGGAGGAGTGCTCTCGATGGGCGACCGGGTCGGCTGGCGCAACCAGACCGACGCCGAGATCGCCGCGACGATCGACGAGGCGCACGCGCTGGGCATGCCCGTCGCCGCGCACACCCACTCCGTCGAGGGCCTGGACCGCGCGCTCGCGCTCGGCGTCGACTCGATCGAGCACGGCACCGCGATCGGGCCGCAGCACTGGGCGACGCTCGTCGAGCGGGACCTCCCGGTCGCTCCGACCCTCTTCATCAACGACGTGATCGCCGCCGGTCGCGCGCCGTCGTCTCCGGAGGCGTCGCTCAAGGCGCAGGACGTCGTCGCCACCCGCGACGCCGGCTTCCTCGCGGCGGGCGAGGCCGGGGTGCGCTTCGTGCTCGGCACCGACGCCAACGGGGTCTACGTCGACTGGGGCGAGCAGCTCGACGAGGTGCGGCGGATGCGCACGGCCTTCGGCTGGAGCTCCGAGCGCGCCCTGATCGCGGCGACGTCCGACGCGGCCGCCGTCGTCGGGCTCGGCTCCCGCGTGGGGCGTCTGGCCGCCGGGTTCGGCGCCGACTTCGTCGTGCTGCGCGGGCGCCCGTGGGAGAGCATCGACGACCTGCGGGCCGAGAGCATCGTGGCCGTCGTGTCCCGCGGCCGGGTCGTGTCCGGTGCGCTGCCCGGAGCGCTCCGATGACCGCCGCACCCCGCCGGTTCGTCTCGGCCGAGGCGCTCGGCGCGCCCCGCGGGGCTTACAGCCACGCGGTCGAGGCGCACGGAGTGGTCTACGGATCCGCCATCGGCCCCTTCGCGCCGGGCGACGGCTCGGTGCCCGAGGGCGTCGCGGCGCAGACGGCCGCCGCGCTCGACAACATCGAGCGGCTGCTCGGCACCGAGTTCGGCCTGGAGCTCGGCGACGTGGTGCGGATCACGATGATCCTCGCCGACTTCGAGCGCGACTTCGCCGCCTCCTCGGCCGTCTACGCCGAGCGCTTCCCCGTCGATCCGCCCGCCCGCACCGTGCTCGGCGCGGCGCTGCCCGGACCCCTCGTCGCGATGGACTTCATCGCGGCGGCCCGCTGAACCGGAAGGCCCCCGTGACCCTCGACTCCTTCGTCCGCGGCCTCCCCAAGGCCGAGCTCCACGTGCATCTCGAGGGGACGCTCGAGCCGGAGCTGCGCGCCCGCCTCGCCGAGCGCAACGGCCTGCCGGTGCCCGCGGCGCTCTCGTACGACTTCGACTCCCTCGCCTCGTTCCTCGCCGTCTACTACCCGGCGATGGACGTGCTCCGCGAGGAGCAGGACTTCTACGACCTGGCGACGGAGTACTTCCGCCACGCCGCCGCCGACGGAGTGGTGCGCGCCGAGGTCTTCTTCGACCCGCAGGCCCACACCTCGCGCGGGGTGCCGTTCGAGTCGGTGATCGGCGGCTACCACCGCGCCGCCATCGACGCGGCCGGGCTCGGGATCGACGCCGTGCTCATCCTCTGCTTCCTCCGCGACCTGTCGGCCGAGAGCGCGCGCGAGACGCTCGAGCGCGCTCTGCCGTTCGCCGACCGGCTGATCGGCGTGGGGCTCGACTCCGACGAGCGCGGCAACCCGCCGGCCAAGTTCCGCGAGGTGTTCGCGCTCGCCCGCGAGGCGGGGCTCCGCCTGACCATGCACTGCGACGTCGATCAGCCGAACAGCGTCGAGCACCTGCGCCAGGTGCTCGAGGAGATCGGCGTCGACCGGATCGACCACGGCACGAACATCGTCGAGGCACCCGAGCTCGTCGAGCGCGTGCTCGAGCGCGGGCTCGCGCTGACCTGCTGCCCCCTGTCGAACTCGTTCGTCTCGAGCGACATGAAGGCGGTCGAGCTGCGCGCACTGCTCGAGCGCGGCGTGCGGGTGACGGTCAACTCCGACGACCCGGCCTACTTCGGCGGCTACGTCGCGGACAACTACCTCGCTCTGGCCTCCCGCGCCGGCTTCACCCTCGACGAGCTGGTGCAGCTGGCGCGCAACTCGGTGCTCGGCTCGTGGGCGCCGCCCGAGGTGCAGGAGGAGCTGCTCGCGCGGATCGACGCGCACGCGGCGACCGCGTAGGGGCTCTCCAGCGGAGCCTCACCGAGGCGATCAAGGACGGCAGCTGCGACCGCGCGATCATGCCGCCCGAGGTCCGCGCCGCCGAGGCGGCGGGGGAAGCGGTTCTTCCCGCTCCAGCTGGCCTCTCTCGTGCATGAGGAGTCCTCCCAGCTCATGATCCGCGTCCGCAACGAAGCGGTGCGGGACGGGCTGAACCTCGTGATCGACACATTGCTCTCCTCGCTCGAGAAGTCCGTCGAGCTGGGGCAGCGACTCGGATCCGTCGGCTACAGCGTCGAGGTCATCAATGTGGAGGTCCCGTTCGAGCTGTCGGAGTCGCGGATCGCCGGCCCGCTGGCACCAGTCCTATGAACGCGCCCTCGACGGCGCCGACGAGCTCGGCGGCCGATGGGGTGCCCAGCGATTACTCACGCGTCGTCGACGCCGGACCGGACGGCCGCTCCCTCCCCGAGGTCGCCGCCGAGCAACTGGCCGACACCGGACCGACCGTCGCGCTACCGGCGCTACAGCACACCCGCCGAGGGACAGCCGCGCACGCTCGACGTCGACAAGTCGCGCATCGCGTTCGGAGAACCCCGATCGACACGGCCCTCGCGCAAGCACGAGCGACCGTCAGCCGCAGCTTCCCCACCACGACGCCGGCGTAGGCGCCGGACCGCGGCGACCGAAGCCGCTAGACCCACTGCCGGCGGCGCCCGTCAGCTTGCGCCCTCCCTCTACCCGTTCCGGGGGCCGCTAGACGCGGCACCGGCGATGCCGGGGGAGGGAGGCCGCTGCGCGGCCCATTCCCCTGCGTTTTCTTCACCTCTCCGCGGTCTCAACCTATTTCGCTCCACCGGCTGCGTGCCACCGATCCCGGACGCGCCCTGCGGGCTTATTTCGCCCGTGATCGGCGTCACTCCACCGCCTCCACTCAAACGGTTTTCCCCGCCGGAGAGGCAAAGAAAATCGATCAGCCAGAGGGAGACACACCATGAGTGAGCAGCGCGGCACCCGTACCGAGGTCATCAAGAGCGAGTACCACGGACCCGGGGCGGTGGGCATCAGCCCGACCGCCCGTCAGGTGGTCATCGTCGGCGCCGGTGGCCGTGACCCGGTGACCGAGCAGACCCCGGCCGTGCACCTGGTCACCCGCGGGGGCCGCGCGGGGCGCCTGGGGCGAGGGAGAGAACCGCCGTACCGGACGAGTCCTCGAAGCCGACGCGATCGGCCCGAACCTCACCCGCGCGACCGCCGTCGTCACGGTGCCGGCGCAGCGTGGAACCCGCGGCTAGCTACTTGGGGCGCGTCGCGACTCACCGTCCCTGTCGAGTGGGAATCACTTCTAGTGAAGAGCGATAGGGCCCCTCAGATACTGAACGAGCCCACCAAAGTCGGGATACACGCTTTGACTTGTGAACCCCTTACTTGCAAGGTAATCTCGCAGCTCTTCCTTTGCGTGACAAGAAATTCGTGCAGAGAAGATCGGTACGAGATTCGCACCATTTTTCTTAGTGCGAACATCGTACCTCGACGGAATACCCACAATTGAGGTTGAATGTGCGATTTCTTCCGCACGCCAGTCTTTAGCAGTGCCTTCGGAAATCACGTCCGCAACTTCCGCTGTGACGAGCGGTGCGGCTTCAAGCAGAAATCCCGCTCGCTGGGCACGCATCCGATCGCTGAGTGCTGGGGGGAACCAGTCCCAAGTCCGCGAGCCCGTTCCCCAACCGACGCGCGAGCGCTCGTTTTCGTTCGTCCAGCCATGCCAGAACGGCAGGTCGTCCGATGGGGGTAACTTCCCGGTGGCAGCCGACATCGATGTCTTGGATATGCGAACCAGGCGCCCCCAGGCGACAACGCGCCCGTCGACGTCGTCCAGCTCGGGATCTGCCTCGACGGCGAACCACGCGGCCATTTCTGGCTCTAGAGTTACGTCAAGTAGTCGCGTGGGAGCCCCGAAGTGTTGCAAATCCGCAAGGAATTCCAATGCATGGTTTGGCCGCCGTCCCCACGAAACAGCTAGGTCCATGCTCGTCCTTTCTGCTTCAATTAAGTCCTCCTCAGAGGGAGGTGCAGTAGTCTCAAGCTTCCGGTATAGCGAACTGTGGGTCGGCCATTTTGCGTTCTGCTGGCCTCGCCATACCAACATGTGTTCTCGGTGCTTTTGCTGGACCGTGGAAAAAAATTTTAAGAGCGTAGGAACGTCGTTGATTTCAACTACATGTTCGTCGAAAAATGCCTCGGCTGAATGGCTCGATCGCACTGCCGGTTCAATATTCTGGCGCCGCGAGGCCAGTTGACGGCTTGAATACAAAGCTGGTATGGAAACGGACTCCGCTAGAAGGCGAGCTGTCTCTCGAAGCTGATCGAAGTAGTCCTCGGGAAAAGCGTTCTCCAGGTTTGCTGAGAAATAACGCTGAAACGCGTTAAAAGCTTCAAGTGTCACAGGACTACGAGCATTTGCGCCTGTCTGCGCGTTGAGTGCGTTCACCACGGCCTGCGCCGACGCGCGCACATTTGTAAGAACCTCCGGCGGCAGTGCGGTGGATCGCTGCACAGATGCGGAAAAAGCGGCGAGTGTTTTTGGGTCGAGTCGGAATGCCGTTTGAGCGCCCAGTTGAGCGGCTATAGCGGTCGAGAGTGCACCGTTTTGACTGGTACTTCCGTTCGGGGCGGGCGCCTCCGGGGAGCCTGGAACCCCTTCAACCGGCCTCGTTTGCTCGTCATCGTCGGGTTCGCTCGGCGTAGAGGAGTTGTCGGACACGGTTAGACGCTAGCGGCTATTGCTTCCAGGGAGCCAGCAAAGAGGGCCCCGCCGTGCGGGCGTGAGGTGTACCCCCTCACGCTCGTAGGCGGTTCGCTCCGGAGCGCGAGTCGCACTCGCGCATTGGCGACGGAGCGCCGCCGATCGGAGGCCGCGTCGCGGCCACGGTCTCGCCGTTTTCCTTACACCACCACCTGAACGTTGTGAAGGGAGCGGCCATGCCGCAGATCTGGGCCGGAATCGACGCAGGGAAGGGGCACCACCACTGCGTCGTCATCGACGCAGACGGCACCAAGCTCCACTCCGCCCGAGTCGCCAACGACGAGACGGCGCTACTCGAGCTGATCGCTACGGTCACGGATCTCGCCGGCGGCGACAGATGCTTCACCGAGACGCTGCGACCGATGCGCCCGCATCCGCGCCGTCAGGCGAAGCAATTGCGGCTCGCGCCGACGCCGGCAACACCTACGACGGCGCGGAGCGCCGCGAGGCATTCGCGGCGAGCTTGAACGACAAGGGCATCAGCGCGGAAGACGTCAAAGCGCGCCTGCGCGCCGACGTCGACCAGGCCCGACCCGCCGCCGAAGTGCTCACCTCACCCAACCGCACCGCCCGGGTGAAGTCCCCGACAGCGCCCGCCGTGAACAGGCAGCGTCAAAGCGGCGACCGCAGCCGCTAACCGGCCGCAGCCGCTGACCGGCCGCCAGGAGACGCCTTTCTGTGTTCCCCTGGCCGGTCGGGACGGGTCCTCCATACTCGAGGAGTGCACCTTTGCTACGTAGATGACTCAGGGGACTCGAGGCACGGTGTGACGCTCACCGGGTTGATCGTCGAGGATCGTGAGTGGTCGGGCCTCCTTAACGCGTGGCTCGCCGGGCGCCGGGCGATTCATCGTGAGTTCGGCGTTCTGAAGACAGCTGAACTCCATGCGACGAAGCTTTACAAGGGACGTGGACAGTTCTGCGAGACTCTGGCGCAGAACGCGTCGTTCGGTACTGGCAAGCGGGCGGCTGCGGGCCGGGTCATGCTGTCCGCCCTAGCGAAGCATCCGCGGTTCGAAGTGGTCACTGTCGGTATGGCTGACCGGTCGAAACCGGTAGCGTACGCCCGATTCATCGCTTGGCTCGAAGACTGGGCGGAGCGTGAAGGCACCTACGTGATGGTGCTGTACGACGGTCAGCAGGGCCTCGGCGATCCTGGCGAGGAGCTCGAGCCGCCGAGAGATCGAGAGCTTTGGGAGACCGCCATCCGTGATGCCGCTCCGTATCGCGAGGTGCATCGATCGCTCGATATCCAGAGTCGTCGCGTGGTGGAGGACGTGATGATGCAAGACAGCCGATACAGCCAGCTCATTCAGGCGGCTGATCTAATCGCATACGGCGCCTACCAGAAGCATCGCCAGGAGCATCCCGAAATCTGGGGCGGCGACGGCACCCCCTCCGCCGATGCGATCATCGCCTACATGCGCCTCGCTGCCCGGTGGCCGGAGGGCTCGGACTTCGGCGTTCACTGGCTCGGTTAACGCAAGAACCCCCAGCCGAGGCTAGGGGTTCGCGGGGTGCAAGACCCCCTGGTCGATCACAGAGATCGCATAGGGCCTTGCGTGACCCAGGATAACAGCGT
Source organism: Rathayibacter rubneri (assembly GCF_023743255.1). Lineage (NCBI taxonomy): Bacteria > Bacillati > Actinomycetota > Actinomycetes > Micrococcales > Microbacteriaceae > Rathayibacter > Rathayibacter rubneri. Next base: position 10,586 of record NZ_JAMRYM010000081.1, read on the forward strand.
ACTGGTGCGTGTGCAACGCGCGACGGACAGCGCCTCGGACCCCTGGGCGCTGGCCGAGGCGAGCGACCAGGGCGTCAGATCGAGGGTGCAGTACCCCGGATCTGACGCCCTGGTCGCCGCTCTGCAGTGCCGGGGCTCAGTGGCTCAACTTGTTGATGGCGCGGAGCAGCAGGCTCTCGATGGTCGCAAGAACGCGGAGCTTGAGTGGATGCCTGCGCGCGGACCGTGACGCGACAGTTTCCCGCCACTCGTTGCGCGTTTCTGCAATTGGAGTGCGCTGATCCCCGACGGCAAGTTCGTTCTCGTAAGGGCAGTAGGGCCCGGACTCGGCGTGGGAGTGCTGGAGGGAGTGGGTTGAGAGAACGTAGCGGAGCGGGCGAGGTACTCCGCGACGTCCGGGATGTGCGGTCAGGCTGACGAACTGAGCGAGCAGTGCAGCGCTGACGCTGGCGGAGAGTGTCGCAACGTTCTGCCGGGACGGTGCTTCCCGGTGTGCGCCGGCGATGTACTCCGGGTCCTCGAGGAGCCCTTGCTTGTCGAGGGGGACGTCGCCCACGGCGAGCTGGCCGAGACATGCCATGCACGGGCGTCCGGGAACGAGCGTGTGAGCACGCCAGATCCCGTTACGCATCCGGCCTTCGGGGAAGGTGTCGAGCGCAATGCCTCCGTCGATGACCGGAATCAGGTCGGCGTAGGCGATCGCGTTGAGGACCGCACGCGGCCACGGGCCGTCGACGCAGGAGAAGATCACGTCGTAGTCGAGCGCGATGCTGACGCCGACGGGGTCGGTGATGCTGACCTCGTGGCGCTTCACGTCGAAGTGCGCGGCGGTCGCTGCCGACCTCATCAGGCGTGCAGCAACGTCGACCTTGGAACGGCCGAGAGCGGCGTCCAGGCGCGTGGCGCCGATCATGCGGTCGAGATTGACCGTTTCCACGGCGTCGAAGTCCATGACTCCGACGGTGGCAAGACCGGACGCAGCGAGTCGCTGCGCCACGTCCAGGCCGACGCTGCCCCCGCCGACGACGAGGACACGCATGCGGGCGATTGACGCCTGGCTCCGCTGTCCCCAGGACGAGACGGTGCGCTGCTGGGACCGAGTCACATTCGGGACCCGGCGGAGGTCGTCATTCCAAGTCACCGTCAGCTTGTCCGAGACGGACCTGACCGACTCGGCCCAGGTGGGGGTGCTGCGGTTGAACCAGAACCGGGCGGACCAAGAGGTGTCGCGGCCTCCGAGGGTCATTCCGAGAAGGGGCATCTTGGTGATCGAGCGGGCGACGCGCTCGTACTCCGACTCTGTCTCGTGGTCCATCGTGCTGAGGAACTGCCAGCCGCGGGCGCCTGGGTGTGAGTGAAGAAGGACCACGCCGTGGCCGTTCTGACGAGCCTCGGTAGAGGCGCGGAGTACGTACTCGCCGGTGAAGGAGGCGTTGCCGTGGACGAGTCGTTCACCCTCGCGAGGGAAGATCACTGACCTGATCAGCGCCGTCGTGCGCTCGACGCCCGTGGACAGTACATAGGTTCCGATGAGCACGTCCTCTTGACCGTCGTTGCGGATGAGGTGATCGCGCATAGCTGCTTCGACGTCGCCGGCCATCGCTACGGAGTACCGCATGTCAAGCCGCCTTCGGAAGAGCGATGGTGAGTAGCCCACGTACGTGGCGGAGCCACGAGAGGGCGGGGGCGACGGACGTGTCCGTGTAGTTGTAGTCGCGCGAGTGCCGCTTCCAGCCGGGCAGGCAGTCGGTCACGTCCTCGTTGGTCTGCGCGAAGGTGATGAAGTCGGGGAGGTGCACCCAGTGGGGAGGGACCATCGGCCAGCTCTGAACCTCTGACAAGCTCACCCCTGTCGTGATGATCTGCCCGGCGAGCGGGCCGGCGACGGCGCGGACGTCGTAGAGGACGCGCGGCCCGTCGACCCGAGCGGAAGCGCCCGCCGCGGTCATGTCGTCAACGAACCTCTGAGCCGGAAGCGTGACCTCGTCCAGCTCGCTCATGCGACGCCTCCGACATGCTTGGTGGTGACAAATTCGTCGCCGTCGGCGAGCGTGACGATGGTGTCATCACTGAAGGATTCGGTTGCACCGGTCGGCAGGATGCGTGCGAGGTCGTAGCCGGCCGGATCGACGCCGGCGAGCCGGAGCAGTGCGGCAGCGGTCTGGTCGTCGTCGTAGGTGTCGAAGGGCTCGCCGTCGATGGTGAAACGGACGTGCTGGCGTGTGACGAACCGCTCGTCGTCCTTGAGATTGACGATCTGGCCATCACGGATCTTCTCTTCGACGCCATTCTTCGCGACGAGGAAGAGGTCAAAGGACTTCGGGTCCCGGCCGGCGAGCCTCAGCAGCGCTGCGGCCTCCTGGTCAGGGTCACGGGTGGTGTGGGCCTTGCCGTCGATGCTGATCTGCAGGGGGTGGATCTTGGGGGCGGTGGGGGTCATGAGACCCTCCTCTCGTTCGTAGCGTGTCGCTCCCGCTTCCGGCTGGAAGCAGGTAGCATGTACCTGTCGGGTAAATCCAACCCTACCACAGATTGCGTTTACCAAAGAGGTTAAGATTGCAGCTCGCCTGGTCCAGTTCCTCGCTGAGGGCTTGCTGCGCTTCGAGAGCTCGACTCCGAGTGCTGGCGAACACCCAGCTCGACGCAGCCGAGGATCTCTTGCACGCCGTGGCCAACGCGCCGACGCTCAGTGCCCTCGCCACGTTCAACAGCGTGCGAATCGGCGTGTCCGGGGGGAGCCTGACGTTCTCGATAGAGGAGGTCACCCTGCACTCATCCCTGTTAGACCACGACGGGCGGGTCCGCCGGCTCTCGAACCGAGCGACGTTGCCCGAGTACGCCATGTCGCGAGCTTTGCTCATCGATGACCTCCACGTTCGAGGCCGTTCCATCCTCCAGATTGCAAGCTGAGACGAATCATGACCGAACACATCCCCGCAGAAATGCAGTTCGACTTCGCCCCCAACCCAGGAAGACTGCTCCAGCGAGAGCTCGACGTCCGCCAAATCAGTCAGGCGCAACTGGCCGCCCGCACCGGCTTCAGTCCGAAGCACATCAACCTAGTCATCAAAGGCAACGCACCAATCTCTCCTGATGTCGCCGTCACGCTCGAGGAAATCCTCGGGACGTCTGCCGAAACGTGGCTTCGGATAGAAGCGGTCCACCAAGCACATGAGGCGCGAGCTGAAAAGTTCAAAGCTCTTGCAAGTTTTTCCGATTGGGCGGCGCGATTCCCTCGATCGACGTTGCTTGAGCGAGGCATCATCGCCTCGAATGATTCGAAGTCCGATGTCGTCGGCAAACTATTGCAGTTTTTTTCTGTGGCATCCCCAGCGGCCTACGGAAAGACATGGCTTGAACCCCAGGCTTCATATAAAAGAAGTCAACTTCACTCAATTGACCAAGACCTCACTGCGTTGTGGCTTCGACTTTCGGAGTTACACGCCGGCGAGAAGTTATTGCATGCTCCTGGGTTCAACCCGGCAAAAGTTCGCGAGGCTGCAACTCTCCTACCTCAATTGACAAGTCAAGAGGTCGGCGTAGCATTTGAGCAGGCACAGCAGCTTCTTTTCGACGCGGGAGTGATTCTTGTCTTTGTTCCGGAAATACCCGGAACTCGAATCAGCGGTGTTTCGCGGTGGGTGAACGGCACGCCGATGATTGCCGTGACCAGCCGATATAAGTCGTATGATGGGCTATGGTTCACGCTACTGCATGAGGTCGCGCACGTCCTTCTGCACCCTAAAAGAAGTACGTTCATTGATACAAACGCTAAGGCGAACGACGACGACGATGCACAAGAAACCGCGGCAAACACTTTTGCTCAATCGCATCTAATCCCCGAGAGATACCGCGACCTTTTGATTCCATCGATGAGTCCCTCGGATATCAGGCGTCTAGCTGATAAGCTAGGTGTATCTCCAAGTTTGATCGCCGGGCAGTGGGCTTTCAAAACAAAGACATGGAACGGTCCCAATGCTCGTCTTCGCCAGCAAGTCGACTTGGCGGAGGTGCTCGGACGGACAAGCTGAGTTGCGCGTCCAAGCTGCACTTGGCGCTCCTTCGGCAATGTTCGATATCCGTGATTGTGTCAGTTCCGAAACGGCGGAGCGAGGGGCGGCGATCCTTCGCGTCAAACGTCGCCACTCGACGGACGGCGACATCCAACCTCGTATTCGACGCGGTCCCACGGCGGTTTCGTCATCCGACGACGTAGCTGTCGGCGCGCATGTCCCAGGGATGTTGTGCGTCTTGCTTACGGAGCCGATCGTCTCCGCAGATGCTGCTCATGGCTTGCCGGCGCTTCGAGGGCGACTAGCAGGCGTCGACTGCCTTGGTCCGCGCCTCTCTACTGCCGGCCGCAGCGCCACGCTAAGCGGTATCAGATAACCGCACGTTCTCGGGCGGCTCGCGTCGGCGCCGGTCAGAGGTACCGCAGCGCCAGGTGCAGGTCGACGCGGTCGGACATGGAGCCGAGGTCGCGGCCGGTCAGCGCCTCGATGCGCTGCACCCGGTAGCGCAGCGTGCTGGCGTGCAGGTGCAGGACGTCGGCGGCCTGCCGCCACGCGCCTCCGCTCTCGAGGAACACGCGCAGCGTCTCGACCATGTCGGAGCGGTGCTCGTCGTCGTAGCGGACCAGCTCGCCGAGCACCTCGCGGGCGAAAGCGGCGCGGGTGCGCGGGGAGATCAGCTCGAGCAGAGCGCCGCTCGAGACGGGCACCGTGTGCGCGAGGACGGCTACCGGGTCGGCCGAAGAGCCGGCCGCCGCGGCCGCCCGTGCGCGGGCGGCGAGCAGCGATGCCCCCAGCTGTCCGACGGAGCGGGACCCGTCTCCGACGCCGATCGACACCCGACGTCCGCGCAGGAGCCACGGCTCTGCCTCGACCGCGGCGCGGAGGGCGGGACCCGGCTGCCTCTCCTCGTCGTGCGGATCGCCCAGGAGCAGCACGGCGCCGCCGTCGAGCGCACCGCCGAGGGCCAGAGCGTGCTCGCGCTCGCCGGCCTCGCGCAGCGGTCGCAGCAGCGCCTCGGGAGGCAGCGACGGATCGTCCGAGCGGGCGAGCACGACCCGCAGCGGTGCTCCGAGCCGTGCTCCGAGCAGGCGCAGTCGCACCGAGACCTCGCTGTCCGGCAGCTCGTCGTTCTCGACGGCCCGGAGCAGGTCGATCAGCGGAACCGCCGCCTCCTGCTCGCGGCCGCGGGCGAGCGCGAGGCGACCGGCCACGGTGCTCGCGAGCAGGTCGGCGGCGTCGGCCGACTCCTCCGACCAGGCTCTCCGATCGCCGGTCACCACGAGCGCCCCGAGGCGCTCGCCCGAGGAGGAGAACAGGGCCTTCCCGGACAGGGTGCGGCTGCCGGGCGCGACGTCCCAGCGGTCGTCGGAGGAGGCGAGCGACGCCTCCCACGCCGAGCCGGACTCGGAGGGTGACGGCATGCCGCCCGCCGACGCGACGAGCGTGCCCGCGCGGTCGATCACCCAGCTGCCGTGCGCGAACTCCTCGAAGAACGCGCGGAGGGCGGCGTGCACTCCCTCGCCCGACGCGAGGTCCTGGAGCAGCCGGCGGGCGAAGCGCGCGTCACGGCCGAGCGTGGGCAGGTCGGCCTGCGCGAGCACCCCCGCGACGGTCTGGCCGATCGTCTTGAAGGACACCTCGGGCGAGACGGTCAGCAGCGCGACTCCGTGACGCCGGCAGACCTCGGTCATGCCGGCCGGGAGGGTGCCGACGGCGATCAGGCCGACCACGATCGCGACGACTCCGCGATCGGCGACCTGGCCGACGAACCGCTCGACGCTCTCGCGCCCGGAGGTCCACAGCGCGCTCGTGAGGACGACGTCGCCGGGGGAGAGGAAGCGGCCGGGATCGGGGAGGTCGATCGTGTAGGTGCCCGAGATCGCGCGGGAGAGCTGCACCTCGTCGCCGGTCACCAGCGTCAGCTGGAGCTCGGGATGGGTGAGGAGCTCGCGGACGTTCACGCTGGGGCGGCCTCTTCGATCGTCGGACCCGCGACCGGGCGGGGGCTCCAGACTACGGGGGCTGTCTCTTATACAATCT
>NZ_JAMRYM010000082.1:0-16621 GCF_023743255.1 Rathayibacter rubneri
CGCGGGGGGCGCGGGGTCTCGGGGTCTCGGTATGCCCCTGCGGGGCTACTCGACCACCGGGTACGGAGGCGGAGGTGCAGCGACGCGCGGCTTCGTCCGCGAGCGGCGCTCCCGCTCGCGCCACTCTGCTGATCGAGTAGTCCGCGGAGCGGACGTATCGAGATCCCCACCTCGGGGAGTCGCCGGGCCTCGGTACGCCCCTGCGGGGCTGCTCGACCAGCAGACACCGGTCCACCCCGCGTCTCACACGACCCGCGTTCCGCAGCGGGACTCGACCCGCGCAGCGGGAGCCCTCCTCGACGAGCCGCGCACCCTGCAGGGTCACCTGCGATCCGCGTGCCAGCGGATCGTCGTACCCGGAACGCAGGACGCTCCTCCCACCGCAACCCTCTCCGCGAGCCGACCGCGCGACGGACGACGAGGAACGAGGAGTCCGTCGACCGCGAAGCGGCAACGACGAAGGGCCCGGCCATCGGCCGGACCCTTCGTCGTTGCAGCGAAGCGCAGGATTACAGCGCAGCGACCTGCTTCGCGATGGCCGACTTGCGGTTCGCGGCCTGGTTCTTGTGGATGACGCCCTTGCTGGCGGCCTTGTCGAGCTTCTTGGCGGCGAACGCGAGGGCGGTCGCGGCCTGAGCGGCGTCGCCGGCGGCGATGGCGGTGTGGACCGAGCGGACGGCGGTCTTGAGCTGGCTCTTGACGGCCTTGTTGCGGTCGTTCGCCTTCTTGTTCGTGAGGTTGCGCTTGATCTGCGACTTGATGTTTGCCACGTGGATTACCTTCTTCTCGGATGTGCGTGTGTGCAGCCGGCTACTCGTCGGAGTGCCCCTTCCGGGCGGCGCGGGCCGTCCCGGTGCGACTGGAGGTCGCCGGCTTCTGATCACTCCACGTACGCCGGGGGTGCCGGTGGTGGAGCGCAAGCCAACAAGGAACTTTAGCGCACCCGTCGTCCCGCTTCAACCGCGCCCCGCCGACGAGTCGGCCCCTCGGGCGGTACGGTGATCAGCGATGCCACGTCTCGCCGATCACCTCCCCGCGGTGCCGCCGTCCGGCATCCGCCGCCTGTTCGAGATCGCCCTCCGTCTCGAGGGCGTCACCTTCCTCTGCGTCGGCGAGCCCGACGTGCCGACCGCGCCGCACATCATCGAGGCCGCGAGAGCCGCGTGGGCCGCGGACGACACGAATTACGGGCCCAACGGCGGCATCCCGGAGCTCCGTCGGGCGATCGTCGAGAAGCTGGCCCGCGACAACGGCATCCGGGCCGACGTCGAGCAGGTCTGGCTCACCGTCGGCGGCACGCAGGCGCTCTACCAGGCGATGACCCTGACGCTGCGCACCGGCGACGAGGTGCTGGTCCCCGATCCCGGGTACACCACCTTCACCATGAACGCCCGGATGATCGAGGCCGTCCCGGTGCCGTACACGCTCCGACCCGAGAACGGCTTCCTCCCCGATCTCGACGAGCTCGAGCGCATCGTCACCGACCGCACCCGGGTGATCATCGTCAACAGCCCGTCGAACCCGCTCGGGATCGTCTTCCCGCGCCCGGTCCTCGAGCGCCTCCTCGAGTTCGCCCGCCGGCACGACCTCTGGATCATCAGCGACGAGGTCTACGAGTACTTCACCTATGGCCGGCCGCACACGAGCCTCGCGAGCATCGCGCAGGAGCTCGGTCACGACGACGACCGCGTCTTCAGCGTGTTCTCGTTCTCGAAGACCTACGCCATGACCGGCGTCCGGGTCGGCTACCTCGTCACTCCTCCCGGCATGACCACGACCATGGTCACCGTGCAGGAGGCGGCGATCAGCTGCGTCGCCTCGCCCGACCAGCGCGCGGCCCTCGCGGCGCTGACCGGACCGCAGGAGGCGGTGGCCGACGCCGCCGCGCACTACCTGGCGAACCTGCGTCTGGCGACCTCGATCCTCGACGAGCGGGGGATCCGCTACCGCGAGCCCGAGGGCGCCTTCTACCTGTGGATCGATCTGTCGCACGCGACCGGAGGCGACGTCGCCTCCTGGGTCGAGGCGTTCCTCCTCGAGACGCTCGTCGCCGTCGCCCCGGGCAGCGCGTTCGGGCGCACGGGCGAGGGCTGGATCCGGATCTGCCTCGCGGCGGACCCGGCCGACATCGAGCACGGCCTGCGCACGCTGCCCGCCCCCGCGCGCCCGTGAGCGCGGACGGGATCCTCGTCCGCCGCGTGCGCGAGGACGAGCACGACGAGGTGTCGCGACTCCGCCTGGCCGCGTACGCGCACGACTACGAGCTGGGGGAGGAGTACGCGGCCGACGTGGCGGACGTGTCCCGGCACGACCGCGAGGGCGAGGTGTGGGTGGCCGAGGACGCCGACGGCCGGATCCTCGCGACGGTGACCACCGCCGCTCCGAGCACGAACCTCTACTCCCTCGGCCGCCCGGGCGAGCTCGACTGGCGGCTGCTCGCCGTCGCTCCCGAGGCGCGCGGCCGGGGCCTGGGCCGCCTGCTCACCGAGTTCGTCGTGATGCTCGCGGTCGAGCGGGGTCTCGACCGCGTCGTCATGAACAGCGGAACCGACATGGTCGCCGCGCACGCCCTCTACGAGAGCATGGGCTTCCGTCGACTCCCCGAGCGCGAGAACCCGCCCGGAGTCGAGCCGACGCGCACCTACGGCCTCGACCTGTAAGCCCTCAGGAGTCGGAATCGGCCCGCTCCGCGCCGCTGCTCCGCTCCGCCTCGGGGGTCGAACGGCCCCTCCGCCCGCCGCCGCACCCCGGCCGTGGAACAATGGCGGCACGATGTCTCCACGTGCACACCTCGGGCTCGAGCCCGCCGCGACCGATCCGGCGTCCATCCGCAACTTCTGCATCATCGCCCACATCGATCACGGCAAGTCCACCCTCGCCGATCGCATGCTCGGCATCACGGGGGTGGTCGAGGACCGCGCGATGCGCGCGCAGTACCTCGATCGCATGGACATCGAGCGCGAGCGCGGCATCACGATCAAGTCGCAGGCCGTGCGCATGCCGTGGGAGCACGAGGGCAGGACCTTCGCCCTCAACATGATCGACACCCCCGGTCACGTCGACTTCTCGTACGAGGTCAGCCGCTCGCTCGCCGCGTGCGAGGGCGCGATCCTCCTGGTCGACGCCGCACAGGGCATCGAGGCGCAGACCCTCGCGAACCTCTACCTGGCGCTCGAGAACGACCTCACGATCATCCCGGTCCTGAACAAGATCGACCTCCCCGCCGCCGACCCCGACAAGTACGCGAAGGAGCTCGCCAGCCTCATCGGCGGCGACCCCGACGACGTGCTCCGCGTGTCGGGCAAGACGGGCATGGGCGTCGAGGCCCTGCTCGACCGCGTCACGCAGCTCATCCCGCCGCCCGTCGGCGACGCCGACGCCCCCGCGCGGGCCATGATCTTCGATTCCGTCTACGACGCCTACCGCGGAGTCGTCACCTACGTCCGCATGATCGACGGCAAGCTCTCGCCGCGCGAGAAGATCCAGATGATGTCCACGAGGGCCACCCACGAGATCCTCGAGATCGGCGTCTCGAGCCCCGAGCCGGTCGCCACCAAGGGTCTCGCCGTGGGCGAGGTCGGCTACCTGATCACCGGAGTGAAGGACGTCCGGCAGTCGAAGGTCGGCGACACCGTCACCACGGCCTCCAAGCCCGCGACGCAGGCGCTCCCGGGCTACACCGAGCCGCTGCCGATGGTCTTCTCGGGCCTCTACCCGATCGACGGCAGCGACTACCCCGATCTCCGCGAGGCGCTCGACAAGCTCAAGCTGTCCGACGCCGCGCTCGTCTACGAGCCCGAGACCTCGGTCGCGCTGGGCTTCGGCTTCCGCTGCGGCTTCCTGGGCCTCCTCCACCTCGAGATCGTGACCGAGCGCCTGGACCGCGAGTTCGGCCTCGACCTCATCACCACCGCCCCCTCCGTCATCTACGAGGTGACCACGGAGGACAAGAAGACCGTCACCGTGACGAACCCGAGCGAGTTCCCGGGCGGCAAGATCGCGTCGGTCACCGAACCGATCGTGAAGGCCGCGATCCTCGCGCCCAAGGACTACGTCGGCACGATCATGGAGCTCTGCCAGAGCCGCCGCGGCACCCTGATCGGCATGGAGTACCTCGGCGAGGACCGCGTCGAGATCCGCTACCACATGCCCCTCGGCGAGATCGTCTTCGACTTCTTCGACAACCTCAAGTCCAAGACCGCCGGCTACGCCTCACTCGACTACGAGCCCGCCGGCGACCAGGAGGCCGACCTCGTGAAGGTCGACATCCTGCTCCAGGGCGAGCAGGTCGATGCGTTCAGCGCGATCGTGCACCGCGAGAAGGCCTACGCCTACGGCGTGCTGATGACGGGGCGCCTGCGCAAGCTCATCCCGCGGCAGCAGTTCGAGGTCCCCATCCAGGCCGCGATCGGCGCCCGCATCATCGCCCGCGAGTCCATCAGCGCGATGCGCAAGGACGTCCTGGCCAAGTGCTATGGCGGTGACATCACCCGCAAGCGCAAACTGCTCGAGAAGCAGAAGGAGGGCAAGAAGCGCATGAAGATGGTGGGCCGGGTCGAAGTGCCGCAGGAGGCGTTCATCGCCGCGCTCTCCGGAGACGTCGAGACCAAGGACAAGAAGTGAGCATCCGGCGCTCGAGCTTCGAGGGGCAGCCGCAGGTCACGTACGCGGCCGTCGGCGGCACTCTCGCGCCCGATCTCCTCGAGTACCCGCCGGACGGCTTCACCGCCGAGCGCTTCGAGGCGCGCCTGGGCTCGGGAGCCGAGCGCTTCGCGATCACGACGGCGTCGTTGATGACGTGGGGCGTGCAGCGCGGCAGCGGCATCCGCGTCGAGGAGATCACGAGCGGCAGCGGCGTGCAGTACACGGGCGTCAACTTCGACTCCGCCGGCACACCGATCGATCTCACGAGCCGCCCCACGGAGGAGCGGTTCGGTCCCGACGGCACCCCCTACATCACCGCCGGGGTCACCGCCGTGCTCAAGGTCGACCTCCTCGGCCGCACCTTCGACGCCCCGGTGCGCGTGGTCTACGTCGTCGACGAGCCCGACCAGGTCGGCTTCGCCTACGGCACGCTCGAGGGCCACCCCGAGAGCGGCGAGGAGTCGTTCGTCGTCGAGAAGCGCGCCGACGACTCCGTCTGGCTGGTCATCCGCGTCTTCTCGCGCCCCTCCACCCGCCTCTACCGCCTCGGCTCCCCGGTGCTGCGCGCGGTGCAGAAGAAGCAGGTCAAGAAGTACCTGCGCGCGCTGCTGCCGGCGCGCGTCAGCTGACGTGGGCAGCGCCCTCCCACTGGCCGATCCGGCCCCGCTCGACGGGCTCCTGCCCCCTTCCGTCGCCGACGGCGTGGAGCAGCGCGACCTCGGACTGTACGTGCACGTGCCGTTCTGCCGGGTGCGGTGCGGCTACTGCGACTTCAACACCTACACGGCGACAGAGCTGCGGGGCGCGAAGCAGTCCGACTACGCCGAGCAGGCCGTCGCCGAGATGACCCTCGGCGCCGAGGTGCTGCGCCGGGCCGGACTGCCCGAGCGGCCCGCCGCCACGGTGTTCTTCGGCGGAGGCACGCCCACGCTGCTCCCGGCCGAGGACCTCGTGCGCATGCTGGACGGCCTGCGCACGCGCTTCGGCATCGCCGACGGCGCCGAGATCACGACCGAGGCGAACCCCGACTCCGTCGACGCCGCGTACCTGCGCGCCCTCGCCGACGCCGGGTTCACCCGCGTCAGCTTCGGGATGCAGTCGGCCGTGCCGCACGTGCTCGCGACCCTCGAGCGCACCCACGACCCCGAGCGCGTCCCGCTGGTGGTCGAGTGGGCGCGCGAGGCGGGCCTGCAGGTCAGCCTCGACCTCATCTACGGCACTCCGGGGGAGTCGCTCGCCGACTGGGAGCGGTCGCTCGACTCCGCTCTCGCGAACCGGCCCGACCACCTCTCGGCGTACGCGCTGATCGTCGAGGACGGCACGAAGCTCGCCCGGCAGATCCGCCGCGGCGAGGTCGCGACGCCCGACGACGACCTCACGGCCGACATGTACGAGCTGGCGGATGCGCGACTCGCGGCCGCCGGCTACTCCTGGTACGAGGTCAGCAACTGGGCGATCGACGACGCCCACCGCTCGCGGCACAACCTGTCGTACTGGCTGGGCCACGACTGGTGGGGCGTCGGACCCGGCGCGCACAGCCACGTGGGCGGCGTGCGCTGGTGGAACGTGAAGCACCCGGCGGCCTACGCCGACCGGCTGCGGGCGGGATCGAGCCCGGCCGCCGGCCGCGAGACCCTCGACACCGCGACGAGGAGCGTCGAGGACGTGCTGCTGCGCTCGCGCCTCTCGGACGGCCTGCCCGTCGACGCGATCGACCCGGAGCGCCGGCGCGAGGTCGCCGGACTCATCGCCGACGGGCTGATCGACGGCCGGGCGGCCCTGCGGGGCCGAGTGGTGCTGACGCTGCGCGGCCGGCTGCTGGCCGACGCGGTGGTGCGGCGGCTGACCGACGGGTGACTCCCCCCTCCTGCTGGTCGAGCAGCCCGCGGAGCGGGCGTATCGAGACCCGTCGCCCTCGGAGGACGCGGGTCTCGATACGCCGCCTGCGGCGGCTACTTGACCAGCAGGCGGCTACTTGACCAGCAGGGGGCCGTCTGTGCGGCTATTCGATCGGCAGGGGTCGCCTGCGCGGCTGCTCGAGCAGCAGGGGCCGGGCTGCGCGACCAGCAGCAGTCGCCCTACTTGAAGAACGGGATGCTCAGCGGGTACGTGTAGTACTCGCCGGCGCTGGCGCGCACCGACGCGATGATCGCGAAGACGATCACGAGGATCGGCACCACGAGGAACACGATGAAGCCGACCAGCACGAACGACAGGATCGTGCCCGCCACGTAGGCGATCAGCGTCGTCAGGTGGAAGTTCAGCGCGGTCTTCGAGTGCGCCTCGAGGAACGGTCCGCGGCCCTTGAAGACCAGGTACACGATCAGCGACGGCAGGAAGCTGAAGAAGATGCCCAGGACGTGGGTCACGATCGCCCAGGTCTTCTCGTCGGCCGGGTTCAGCGGCGGCGCCGGAGTGCCGTACGCGGGGGGCGGGGGAGGGGGAGGCGTGGTCGACATGAGGTCTCCTGTTCGGGGCGTCATCGCGACGGGCGACCCCCGTGCGCTCGGGCCCCATCGTGGCACGTCGCGTGGCGCACTGCGCGGGCCACGCGGCGCCGCCGGCACCCGCGCGTGCGGAGGAGTCCTGTCCTCACCACGCCGATCCCGCGCGATCCCCCGTCCGGCCCCCCGCTCGCGGGTATGATTGGCACTCGAAGTTGCGGAGTGCCAAGCTCCGTGCGGCGCGTCGGCGCCGCGGTGGTTCGTGCCGAGAGGCACCCGGAGCCCGGCGGGAGGTCGGTCGTATGGTGACGGAGCGCGGTCTCCAGGTCCTGCGCGTGATCGTGCAGGACTACGTGGCCCACCGCGAGCCCGTGGGCTCGAAGTCGATCGTCGAGCGGCACTCCTTCGGCGTCTCGGCCGCCACCATCCGCAACGAGATGGCGCAGCTGGAGGAGGAGGAGCTGATCGCGGCTCCGCACACCTCCTCGGGGCGCGTGCCCACCGACAAGGGCTACCGCCTCTTCGTCGATCAGCTCACCGACCTGCGCCCGCTCACCGCCGCGCAGCGCCAGGCCATCGAGACCTTCCTCGGTCAGAGCCCCGACCTCGACGAGGTGCTGGTGAAGACCGTGCGGCTGCTCTCGCAGCTCACCAACAGCGTCGCGCTCGTGCAGTACCCGTCGTTCGGAGCCGCGCGCATCCGCCACGTGGAGCTCGTCGCCCTCGCACCGCGCCGCCTGCTCTCCGTGCTCATCACCGACACCGGCCGGGTCGATCAGCGCGTCCTCGAGACCCCGACCGACGTCGACGCCGAGTTCCTCGGCGAGATCCGCGCCAAGCTCAACACGGCCGTGATCGGCCTCGGTCTCCAGGCCGCGGCCCAGACGCTCCAGGCGGCCGCCGAGCGGTTCACTCCGGAGCGCCGCGACGTGCTCGCGCCGATCCTCCAGACGCTCCTCGAGCAGGTCGGCGCGAATCGGCAGGACCGCCTCGTCATGGCCGGCGCCGCCAATCTCGTCCGCACCGAGGAGGACTTCTCCGGCAGCATCTACCCGGTGCTCGAGGCGATCGAGGAGCAGGTGGAGCTGCTGAGGCTGTTCGCCGAGATGGTGCCGGACCCCCGCGGCATCTCGGTGCGGATCGGCCGCGAGAACGCGCCCTTCGGCCTGCAGGAGACCTCGGTGCTGACGAGCGGCTACAACACGGCCGGCGGTCAGGTCTCGCGACTGGGCGTCCTCGGACCGATCAGGATGGACTACTCCGGCAACATCGCCGCGGTGCGCGCCGTCGCCCGCTACCTCTCCCGCCTCCTCGGCGAGGACTGACCCTCCACTTCCCCGACTCGCCGGTCGCCCCGGCTCCCACCCGGTCCGCCGTACCCGGTGCACCGACCCACGAACGAAGGACGAAGCCACCTGTGGCCGATCACTACGAAGTGCTGGGCGTCGCCCGCGACGCCTCCGCCGACGAGATCAAGAAGGCGTACCGCCGACTCGCCCGCGAGCTGCACCCCGACGTCAACCCGAGCGCCGACGCCTCCGAGCGGTTCAAGCTCGTCACGCACGCCTACGACGTCCTGAGCGACGCCCAGCAGCGCCAGCAGTACGACCGCGGTCCCCAGGAGGGCTTCCCCGGCGGCGGCCAGGGGTTCGGCGGATTCGGCGACATCTTCGAGACGTTCTTCGGCCAGGGCGCCCAGGGCTCCTCCCGCGGGCCGCGCTCCCGCCGCGAGCGCGGACAGGACGCGCTGCTGCGCGTCGAGGTCTCGCTCGACGAGGTCATCTTCGGCACCCACCGCGATCTCGAGGTCGACACGGCTGTGCTCTGCGAGACCTGCCAGGGCTCGTGCTGCCAGCCCGGCACGTCGCCGATCACCTGCGACATCTGCCACGGCTCCGGCCAGATCCAGCGCACCGTCCGCTCGCTCCTGGGCAACGTGATGACGGCGAGCCCCTGCGGCACCTGCCGCGGCTACGGCACCGTCATCGCCACCCCGTGCTCGACCTGCCAGGGCCAGGGCCGCGTCCGCGCGCGCCGCACGATCCCCGTCGACGTCCCCGCGGGCGTCGACACCGGGCTCCGCCTCCAGATGCCGGGCAGCGGCGAGGTCGGCCCCGCAGGCGGCCCCAACGGCGACCTCTACCTCGAGATCAAGGTCAAGCACCACGACGTCTTCAGCCGCAACGGCGACGACCTGCTCTGCACCCTCGAGGTGCAGATGACGGACGCGATCCTCGGGTCCACGACGACGCTCGCCGCCCTCGACGGCGACATCGAGATCGAGGTCAAGCCGGGCACCCAGAGCACCGAGATCGTCACGATCAAGGGCCGCGGAGTGACCAAGCTGCGCGGCAACGGCCGCGGCGACCTGCGCGTGGGCATCCAGGTCGTCACCCCGACCAAGCTCGGCCACCGCGAGCGCGAGCTGGTGCAGGAGTTCGCGAAGCACTACAAGCCGCAGAAGCCCGCGCTCACCCATTTCCAGCAGGGCCTCTTCTCGAAGCTCCGCGACCGCTTCCTCGGCTGATCGGCCCACGGCGGTGGCGCACCACTACATCGACGAGTCCCTCGACTCCGGCGACTTCGTCGCAGGCGGGCGCCTCGCCCTGACCGGTGCCGAGGCGCGCCACGCGGCGACGGTGAGCCGGATCCGCGCGGGCGAGACGATCCGGGTGGGCGACGGCCGGGGGCTCGTGGCGACGGCCGTCGTCGAGAGCTCCGAGCCCTCCCGCGTCGCCCTGGTCGTCGAGTCCGTGGAGGAGTCGGCCGCCCCGACTCCGCGCCTCGTGCTCGCTCAGGCGCTGGCGAAGGGCGACCGCGACGAGCTGGCGGTGCAGGCGGCGACCGAGCTCGGGATCGACGAGGTCGTCCCGTGGCAGGCCGCCCGCTCGATCTCGCGCTGGAGCGGCCCCAAGGAGGAGAAGGGCCGCGAGCGCTGGCGCAGCATCGTGCGCGAGGCGAGCAAGCAGTCGCTCCGCGCCCGGGTGCCCGAGGTCTCGGCCGTGGCCTCGACGCGACTCCTCGCCGACCGCGCGGCGACCGAGCGCGTCCTCGTGCTCGAGCCGTCCGCCGGGGTGCGCCTGTCCGCCCTCGAGCCCGACGGCCGCGACATCGTCCTGGTGGTCGGCCCCGAGGGCGGTGTCGCTCCGGAGGAGCTGGCGCTGCTCGCGGCGGCCGGCGCCGAGGCCGTCGCGCTCGGCGACACCGTGCTGCGCACCTCGACCGCGGGTCCCGCGGCCATCGCCGTGCTCTCGGCGCGCCTGGGTCGCTGGTAGCCGCGACGCGCGCCCTGGGCGAACGGCGCCCCCTCGCCGGCTCCCCGGCGTTTAAGATGGACGCATGAGCGAACCCACCGTCTTCACGCGCATCGTCCGGGGCGAGATCCCCGCCGACGTGGTGTTCGAGAACGAGCGGGTTCTCGCCATCACCGACATCGCGCCGAAAGCGCCGGTCCACCTGCTGGTCTTCCCCAAGACGCAGGAGTACGCGACCGTCGCCGAGCTCGGCGCCGCCGACCCGGCCCTGCTCGCCGAGATCGTCCAGGTCGCGCAGACCCTGGCCGACGCCCACTGCGGTGGGCAGTTCCGCCTCGTCTTCAACTCGGGCGAGGCGGCCGGGCAGACCGTGTTCCACGTCCACGCCCACGTGATGGGCGGACACCTGACGGAAGGCTCCCTTGCCACCGGTTGACCACGCGGGCGACAGCCCCGAAGCACCGACCCCCGCCGAGTCGACCACGACCGGCACGACCACCGGCACGACGCGTCGCGTCATCGCCGTCGACGGAGTCGCCATGGTGCGTCTCCTCGGACCCCAGGACCGCCTGATCAAGGCGGTCGAGACTCGATTCCCCGATGTCCAGGTGCACGTGCGCGGCAACGAGGTGACGCTCGAGGGCGAGCCCTCTCCCGTCTCCGCGGCGGCCCGCCTGGTGGAAGAACTGGTGACCATGACCGCAGGCGGCCACGACCTCGACCCCGACGGGGTGCGCGAGTCAGCTCGCATCCTGCAGAACGGCGGATCCGTCAGCCCGGCCGAGGCGTTCGGGCAGGCGATCCTGACGGCGCGCGGCAAGAGCATCCGCCCCAAGACCCTCGGTCAGCGCGAGTACGTCGACGCCGTCGATCACAGCACGATCGTGTTCGGCATCGGCCCGGCCGGCACCGGCAAGACGTACCTCGCGATGGCGAAGGCCGTGCAGGCGCTGCAGCGCAAGGAGGTCGAGCGGATCATCCTGACCCGCCCGGCCGTCGAGGCGGGAGAGCGGCTGGGGTACCTGCCGGGCTCCCTCACCGACAAGATCGACCCCTACCTCCGTCCGCTCTACGACGCGCTCAACGAGATGATGGATCCGGAGATCGTCCCCAAGCTCCTCGCCGCGGGCACCATCGAGGTGGCCCCGCTCGCGTACATGCGCGGGCGCACCCTCAACAACTCGTTCGTCGTGCTCGACGAGGCGCAGAACACCACGCCGGAGCAGATGAAGATGTTCCTCACCCGGCTCGGCTTCGGCTCCAAGATGGTCATCACCGGCGACATCACGCAGGTCGACCTCCCGACCGGGGCCAGCGGCCTCCGGCTCGTCACCCGGGTGCTCGACGGCATCGACGACATCCACTTCTCGAGGCTGACCAGCGAGGACGTGGTGCGCCACAGCCTCGTGGGCCGGATCGTGGACGCCTACACCGAGTACGACCAGCAGAAGCAGGCGCAGCACTACGAGCGCGAGCAGGCGCGCGAGTTCGCGAACCGCGCCGAGCGCCGCGCCGGCTCCCCGCGCGCCTCCGGCGACCCGCAGCCCAAGCGCCCGCGCGGCTGACCCGCCGTCCCGCCGACCCGATCATCCCGACGAAGAGGAACACCGCCCCCGTGAGCATCGAGATCAACAACGAGTCGAGCGTCCCCGTCGACGAGGCGGCGCTGCTTCGCCTCGCCGGTTACGCGCTCGACACGATGCACGTGCACCCCGACGCCGAGCTCGCGATCGTGCTCGTCGACGAGGGCGCGATGGAGCAGCTCCACGTGCAGTGGATGGACGAGCCGGGCCCGACCGACGTGCTCAGCTTCCCGATGGACGAGCTGCGCCCCGGCACCGAGGACGAGCAGACCCCGGCCGGTCTGCTCGGCGACATCGTGCTCTGCCCGCAGGTCGCCCAGACGCAGGCGGAGGCCGCCGGGCACTCGGTGCTCGACGAGCTCCTGCTGCTGACGGCCCACGGGCTGCTGCACCTCCTCGGCTTCGACCACGCGGAGCCCGACGAGGAGCGCGAGATGTTCGGCATCCAGCGCGACATCCTCGTCGGCTTCCACATCAGCGAGCGCCGCCGCTAGGCCTCGCCGTGCTCACCCTCCAGCTCCTCATCGCCGCCCTCGTCCTCGTCGCGGTCGGCGGATGGTTCGCCGCGACCGACGCGGCGCTCGGCGTGCTCTCGCGCAGCGACGTGCTCGAGATGGCGAACCACTCGCGGAGCGCCCGCGCCCTGCGCGCGATCGCCGGCGACATGAGCGCGCACGTCAACGTCGTCAACTTCTCGCGGATCGCCGCCGAGACGACCGCCGCGGTCTTCGTCACGACGGTCCTCGTGGTCGTCGTCGACCAGCTCTGGCTCGCGCTGCTCCTGGCGATCCTGATCATGGCCGCCGTCTCCTTCGTGCTCGTCGGCTCGAGCCCCCGCAGCGTCGGCCGGGCGCACGCGCGCGCCGTGCTGGGCACGAGCGCCTCCCTGATCCACGTGCTGCGCGTGGCCCTGGGCCCCGTGGCGCACGGCCTGGTCGCGCTGGGCAACCGGGTGACTCCCGGCACCGGCCGCTCCGCCGGCTTCTCCTCCGAGGAGCAGCTGCTGAGCATGGTGGACGAGGCGACCGAGCAGGACGTCCTCGAGCAGGACGACCGCGAGCTCATCCACTCGATCTTCGAGTTCAACGACACGCTCGTGCGCGAGGTCATGGTGCCGCGCACCGACATGGTGACCATCGAGGCGACGGCGTCGATCGGAGCGGGCATGGGCCTGCTGCTCAGCCGCGGCATCTCGCGGCTCCCCGTCATCGGCGAGGGCGTGGACGACGTCCTCGGCGTGCTCTACCTCCGCGACGTCGCCCGCCACACCTACGAGCGGCCCGACGACGACGACGTCGTCGCCGACCTCGCCCGGCCGGCGCTCTTCGTGCCGGAGTCGAAGATGGCGGACGAGCTGCTGCGCCAGATGCAGCTGGAGTCGAACCATCTCGCCATGGTCGTCGACGAGTACGGCGGCATCGCCGGCCTCGTCACCCTCGAGGACCTCATCGAGGAGCTGGTCGGCGACATCTCGGACGAGTACGACCGCGAGGTCGACCTCTTCGAGGAGATCGAGCCCGGCGTCTACCGCGTCTCGGCGCGGCTCCCGGTCGACGAGCTCGGCGAGCTGTTCGAGATCGACCTCGAGGACGACGACGTCGACTCGGTCGGCGGCCTGCTCACCAAGGCCTACGGCCGCCTGCCCGATCGCGGCGACAGCGCCCGGATCGACGGCGTGATCCTCGAGGCGGAGCAGGCGGACGCTCGCCGCGGCACCATCTCGACCGTGCTGGTCCGCCGCGATCCCGACTACGACCCGAGCGGCGAGACCGGCGACGGTCCCGCGCCGATCGCGGCCGACGACGGCGAGGCCGACGCCGATGGGGCCCCGACCGGGGATACTCGGAGCCGGGACGCCCGATCCCGCGCACGGGACCCGCGCGCCGCTCCGACCCGGACGGCGGAGCCGCGAGCATCGCAGACCCGAGCGGCGAACGCCCGGGCCGCGAAGGACCGCGAGACGCGGAGCCGAGCGGCCGACGGCCGATCAGCGGGCGCCCCCGCCGACGACAGACAGAACGAGGACGCACGATGACCGACTCCAGCCCGCCCACAACGCCCTTCCGAGCGGGATTCGTGTCGTTCGTCGGCCGCCCCAACGTCGGCAAGTCGACCCTGACGAACGCCCTGGTCGGCGAGAAGATCGCCATCACGAGCTCCAAGCCGCAGACCACGCGCCGCGCCATCCGCGGCATCGTGCACCGGCCCGACGGCCAGCTCATCGTCGTCGACACCCCGGGCATCCACCGCCCGCGCACGCTCCTCGGGGAGCGCCTGAACTCGCTCGTCACCTCGACGCTGGGCGATGTCGACGTCATCGGCATGCTCTTCCCCGCCGACGAGCCGATCGGCCCCGGCGACCGCTTCATCAACGAGCAGCTCGACGCGTTCCCGCGCGCCCGCAAGGTCGCGATCGTGTCGAAGGTCGACCTCTCCTCGAAGAAGTCGGTCGCCAAGCAGCTGCTCGCCGTCTCCGAGCTCCGCGAGTGGGACACGATCGTGCCGATCTCGGCCGTCACGGACGAGCAGCTCGACGTGCTCGCCGTGGAGCTGCTCCGTCTGATGCCGGTGTCGCCCGCCCTCTACCCGGAGGAGGCCGTGACCGACGAGGACCTCGGCTCCCGCATCGCCGAGTTCATCCGAGAGGCGGCCCTCGAGGGCGTCTCGGACGAGCTGCCGCACTCGCTCGCCGTGACCCTCGACGACATGGTCGAGCGCGAGGACGGCTCCTTCATCGACATCTACGCGAACGTCTTCGTCGAGCGCGACAGCCAGAAGGGCATCATCATCGGCAAGGGCGGGCAGCGTCTGCGCGAGGTCGGCGCGGTCTCGCGCGAGCAGATCGAGCGCCTGCTGGGGCGCCGGGTGTTCCTCTCGATCCGGGTGAAGGTCGCGAAGGAGTGGCAGCGCGACCCCAAGCTGCTGGGGCGCCTGGGCTTCTGATCCGCTCGGCGCACGCCGATCAGCCGCCGGGACGACGACTCCGCGGCGCTCGACGTCTAGCGTGAGAGGCATGCGCGTGCTCCTGGACCGACCGGCGACGCTCCCGATCGCCGGGGCCCTGCTCGCCGTCGCGCACCTGCTGGCGCTGTCGAGCGGCGTGTCGAGCGCGTCCCCCTCCGCAGGCCTGCTCCTCGCGCTCGCGCTCGCGCTGGCGGGCCTGCTCCCGGCACTCGCCCCCACCCTCGCCGCCGCGGGGATCGTCCTCGGCGGAGCGGTGCCGGTCGGCGGCCTGCCGCTGGACGGCGTCGTCGTCGGAGCGGTCGTGCTCTGGTCGACGGCGCGCCGTCTCGGGCCGTGGACCAGATCGCTCGCGCTGGTCGGCGCCCTCCTGCTCTGCGGGATCGGCGGCATCGTCGCGTCGGCGTCCCTCCGCCCCTCGCTCGACTCGCCGGAGCCGCCGCAGAACATCCGCTTCCTCGTCCTGGTCGCGGTCGCGGTCCTCGTCGCCGCAGTCCTGGCGGCGATCGCGGTGCTGTCCTTCCTCCGGGGTCTGCGGAACCCGGTCGGTCCGGAGGATCGGATCGAGCGCCTCCTCGAGCGCCTGGCCGGACCCCAGGACGCGTTCGCGGCCGGATCCGCCGGAGCTCAGGCGCTCGTGCTGCTCGTGATCTCGGTCGTGCCGTACTCCGTGGGCGAGGACTCGCTGCACCCCTTCGTCGCCGGAGTGCTGGCCGTCGCTCTGGTGCTGCACCGCCGCTCGCCCGGACTCGCGCTCGGCGTCGCGTGGGTCGGCGCCGCCCTGCGGATGGGCGTCCGGCTGGAGCCCGCTCCGTCCGACCTGGCGATCCTCGTCGTGCTCTTCGGGGCGGGCGCCGCCGCCTCGAGGCGGGTGCGCACGGCGGGCGCGGTCTCGGCGGTCGTCGGCTCGGTCGTCGCCGTGGCCTACCTCTCCATCGCGTTCGGCCTCGCCCAGGACTCGCCGAGCAGCCTCATCACCGTCGGGGCGTCGCTCGGCGGCATCCTCGCCACGCTCGGACTCTCCTGGACCATCGGACTGCTCTCCCGCGCCGCCCGGCGCGCCCGGGTGGGCCAGTCCGAGCGCGACGAGGCCGAGCGCGAGCGCGCACGCGCCCAGCGCGAGCTCGACACCGTCGAGGAGCGCAACCGCATCGCCCGCGACATGCACGACGTCGTCGCCCACTCGCTCGCGGTCGTGATCGCGCAGGCCGACGGCGCCCGCTACCTCGGCTCCGCCAGTCCGGAGCAGACCGACGCCGCCCTCCTGACGATCTCGGGAGTGGCGAGGGACGCCCTCGGCGACGTCCGCCAGCTCCTCGCGCAGCTGCGCCACAGCCAGACCGACGGACCGCAGCCCGAGGCGCGCGATCTGCCCGCACTGCTCGAGAGCGTCAGCGGAACGGGCGCCCCCGTCCGCTCCGAACTGGGTCTCGACCTCGAGTCCGTCCCGCGGGCCGCCGGACTTGCGCTCTACCGGATCACCCAGGAGGCGACGACCAACGCCCTCCGCCACGGCCGACCCGGCGCGCCCCTCGACATCGCGCTCCGCCGCGAGGGCGGCGACGTCGTGCTCACCGTGCGCAACGCCCGGTGCGAGGATGCGCTCGACACCCCGGGGGAGGGGCACGGCCTGATCGGCATGCGCGAGCGCGCGGTCCTCGCGGGAGGGACGCTCCTCGCCGGTCCCGACGGCGACGACTTCGTGGTCGACGCCCGCCTCCCCGCTCCTCCCGTG
>NZ_JAMRYM010000083.1:0-16179 GCF_023743255.1 Rathayibacter rubneri
CCCCGATGCCGAAGTCCCCGGGATCCCCGTTGCCGGAACCCCTGCTGCCGCGTCGCGCGCCGCGACCGCCCGCACCCCCTTCGCCGCCGTCGGAGCCGTGAGCGCGATCCTCCGCACCGAGGGCGCCATCTACGGCACGGTCCTCGCGATCACGCTGATCGCGGTCGGCTGGGACGACGACACCGACCTCGAGGTGCTGCTGTTCCTCCTGGGCTCGGTGAGCGTCTTCTGGCTCGCGCACCTGTACGCAGGCACGCTCGCCCGGCTGCCCGAGGCGGAGCCGGGCCCGCGCACGATCCTCGACGCGGCGCTCGCGACGGCGCGGCACTCCATCGGGATGCTCGTGGCCATGGTCGTGCCCGCGGCGCTGCTCTCGCTCGCTCCGCTCGGACTCGTCGAGGAGTGGACCGCGTACTACCTGGCGCTGGGCTCCGGAGTCGCGATCCTGGCCCTGCTGGGCTACCTCACGTCGGCCCGGCGCGGGAGCCCGCCCGGCCGCCGCGTGCTGAGCACCCTCTGCACGATGCTGCTCGGCCTCGTCGTGGTCTGGCTGAGCACGCTGGTGCACTGAGCACGCTGGTGCACTGAGTCCACCCACTGACAGGCTGGGGGCATGACCTCCCACTCCCCTCTCCTGCGCCCGTTCGGCCCGTCCGGCGCCTCCGTCACCCGGCTCACGCTCGGCACGTCCTGGAACCCCGAGCGCGTGCGGGACCTCGAGACGGTGCCGGCCCTGGAGCGGGTGCTCGACTCCTCCGCCGATCGCGCCGTGTCGGTGATCGACACCTCGAACGAGTACGCGCAGGGGCACAGCGAGCGGCTGATCGGCGAGGCGCTGCGCGCCCGCGGCGGCGTCCCGGACGGCATCACCGTCGTGACGAAGCTCGACCGCGATCCGGAGACGGGCAGCTACTCGGGCGAGCGGATGCGGCGCAGCCTCGACGAGAGCCGCGAGCGCCTGGGCATGGACGTCCTCCCCCTGCTCTACCTGCACGACCCCGAGCGGATCTCGTACGAGGAGGCGTTCGCCGAGGACGGCCCGGTGCGCGCCCTCGTCGCGATGAAGGAGGCGGGCGTCGCGCTCTCGATCGGCATCTCGGGCGGACCCGCGCCGATGCTGCAGCACTACGTCGAGACGGGGCTCTTCGACGCGGTGATCACGCACAACCGCTGCACGCTCGTCGACCGCTCCTCGGACGAGCTCATCGACGTCTCGGTCGACCGGGGCGTCGTCGTGGTCAACGCGGCGGTCTACGGAGGAGGGGCGCTCGCACGCTGGCCCCGGCCGGTCGAGACGTACGCCTACCGCCCGGCTCCCCCCGAGATCGTGCAGGCGGTCACCGAGATGGGCGAGGCGTGCGACCGTGCCGGGGTGCCGCTCCGCGCCGCCGCCCTGCAGTTCTCGACCCGCGACGAGCGGATCACCACCACCGTCGTCGGTGCCACGACCGCCGAGCACCTAGATCAGTTCGTGGCCGACGACGCGCTCGAGATCCCGGACTCGCTGTTCGAGGAGCTCGCGGCGCTCACCCCGCCGAGCACCGTCTGGCAGGAGGCGCCCGGCTCGACCTGGCCGAGCTGACCTCTCGCGCCGCCGGGCACGACGGTCCGGGCATAACCGGCGGCCGGGAGCGGTTGTCCCCTGGATGACCACCGCTCCCGCTCTCCTCCAGCCCCTCCCCCTCCGCAGCCGCCCCCCCCGCAACCGCCTCTGGGCGGCTCCGATGTGCCAGTACTCCGTCGAGGCGCGCGACGGGGCGCCCACCACCTGGCACCTCGTCCACCTCGGCTCGATCGCCCGCGGCGGCGTGGGCGTGGTGATCGCGGAGGCGACGGGGGTCGTGCCGGAGGGTCGGATCAGCCCCTGGGACACCGGCCTCTGGAACGACGAGCAGCGCGACGCCTGGGCGCCGATCAT
Organism: Rathayibacter rubneri; assembly: GCF_023743255.1. Classification (NCBI taxonomy): domain Bacteria; kingdom Bacillati; phylum Actinomycetota; class Actinomycetes; order Micrococcales; family Microbacteriaceae; genus Rathayibacter; species Rathayibacter rubneri. The sequence goes on from NZ_JAMRYM010000083.1 coordinate 1,919, forward strand.
CGACTTCGTGCACGAGCAGGGCGCCCTCGCCGGCGTGCAGCTCGCGCACGCCGGGCGCAAGGCGTCGACGTACCGCGAGTGGAGCGGGCGCGGGACGGTGCCGGCGGAGGAGGGCGGCTGGGACACGGTCGCCCCGTCGGCCGTCGCCTTCGAGGGCTACGCCGCCCCGCGCGCCCTCGCGGCGGACGAGCTGCCCGGCCTCGTGCGGGCGTTCCGCGACTCCGCCCGCCGCGCCGTCGAGGCCGGCTTCGACGTGATCGAGATCCACGCGGCCCACGGTTACCTGCTGCACCAGTTCCTGTCGCCGCTGTCGAACCGGCGCGAGGACGCGTACGGCGGCTCCCTCGAGAACCGCGCGCGGCTCCTGCTCGAGGTCGTGCGCGACGTGCGCGCCGAGATCGGCGAGCTGCCGCTGCTGGTCCGCTTCTCGGCGACCGACTGGGCGGAGGGCGGCTGGGACCTCGACGAGACGGTGGCCGTCGCCGGCTGGGCGCGGGAGGCGGGCGCCGACCTCTTCGACGTCTCCACCGGCGGCCTGGTCCGCGGGACGGACATCCCGGTCGCCCCGCTCTACCAGGTGCCGTTCGCGGCCGCGGTGCGCCGGGCGACCGGGGCGCCGGTGGGAGCGGTGGGCCTGATCACGACGTCCGAGCAGGCGGAGGGGGTGCTCGCCGCGGGCGAGGCCGATGTCGTGCTGCTCGCGCGGGAACTGCTGCGCGACCCGCACGCCGCCTCGCGCATGGCGCAGGAGCTGGGCGCCGACCTGGACGCCGTCGTGCCGCCGCAGTACGCGCGCGCCTGGCGCTGAGCGCTCAGTGGGCCCCGGCGCCCCGACCGCGGAAACGCGAGATGCCACTCGCGGACGCCGTCAGGCGCGTGCACGAGTGGCATCTCGCGGGGATGGACCCGAGCCTCAGGACCCGAGCCTCAGGACTCGTCGTCGGCGGGGGCGTCCTCTTCGGGATTGAAGTGGGAGTCGCCGGTCACTCCGACGGCCAGGCCGCTCTCGGAGTCGGGGATGGTGCCGTCGTCGCCGAGGCCGCCGTCCTTCTTCTCACCCTCGGAGTCGTTCAGGGAGCCGGTGGTGTCGGACATCGGAGCCTCAGGCCTCGACGTCGCCGCGCCAGGCGCCGTCCGGGGTGCCCTTGGACTCGATGTACTCCTTGAAGTTCTTCAGGTCCTTCTTGACGGCGTGGCTGCCGGCGCCGACGAGCGAGCCGATCGACTCGAGGAAGCCCTTGGGCTCCCAGTCGAGCTGCACGGTGACGCGGGTCTCGGAGTCCGAGAGCTTGTGGAAGGTGACGACACCGGCGTGGTCGGTCTCGCCTCCGGTGCTGTTCCACGCGACGCGCTCGTCGGGGTGCTGCTCGGTGATGTTGGCCTCGAACTCGCGCTCGACCGGTCCGACCTTCACCTTCCAGACGGTGAGGACGTCGGTGACCTGCTGGATCGACTCGACCTCGTCGAGGAACTTCGGGAACTCCTCGAACTGGGTCCACTGGTTGTAGGCGACGGACACGGGGACGTTGACGTCGACGGTCTCGATGATCTGCGGCACGGTGGTGCTCCTTGCTCTGTCACTCGGTGTGCGGCGGTCCGCTCTTGCGGCCGTCTTCCTCGACGTTAAGCGCGAGCCGCCTGGGAGCGCACCGGGTTGCGAGATGCCCCGAACGTGATAGAAACCCGTTCGGGACCCCGCTCCCAGCTTCAGACCAGCAGCTCGAGCTCCGTCGCCAGCGGGACGTCCTCGAGCGAGGTGCCGACGCGGATCGTGAAGGCTCCGGCCTCGTAGTCCCAGCCGTCGTTCCACGTCGCGAGCAGTCGCGTGGGCACGGTCACGGCGATCTGCGCGGCGGCTCCCGCCTCGATGCTCGCGCTCTCGAAGCCGACCAGCCAGCGCACCGGGCGATCGACGGCGGAGTCGCGGCGCTCGGCGTACGCCTGCAGCACCACCTTGCCCGCGCGGTCGCCGGTGTTGACGACGTCGACCAGCAGCACCGCGTCCTCGCCGGCCCGGACGGGCTCGACGGGGGCCAGCGACACGAGGTCGAACGACGTGTAGCCGAGCCCGTGGCCGAAGCCGTAGGCCGGCTCGACCTCGCTCCGCAGCCACGCGCGGTAGCCGATGTGGATGCCCTCGTCGTAGTGCAGCTCGCCGTCGGTGGGCAGCGTCGAGAGCACGGGGACGTCCTCGATCGCGGCCGGCCACGTCGTGGGGAGGCGGCCGCCCGGCTCGACGGCGCCGAGCAGGACGTCGGCGACCGCGTCGCCCATCTCCTGCCCGCCGAAGTAGCCGACGAGCACGGCGGCGACCTCGTCGCGCCAGGGCAGCAGCACCGGGGATCCGGAGTTGACGACCACGACGGTGCGCGGGTTCGCCGCGGCGACGGCGCGCACCAGGGCGTCCTGCTGCCCGGGGAGGTCGAGCGAGCTGCGGTCGTAGCCCTCCGACTCGACGGCGGAGTTGGTGCCGACGACCACGAGCGCGACGTCGGCGTCGCGGGCGAGCGCCACCGCCTCCTCGATGAGCTGCTCGGCCGGCGTGTCCTCGGGCTCGATGCCGTAGGTGAAGCCGAGGGCTCCCTCGAGCTCGCCGTCGGTGTGCTCGATGTCGTACTCGATGCGGATGTCGACGGGCGTGCCGGCGGTGACCTGCAGCGGGCCCGAGACCGACGGCGGCGCCAGGAGCGCGGCTCCGAGATCGGCGCCGACCGGGGCGAGGGTCTCCTCGAGGAACAGGTCCCCGTCGACGAAGATGCGCGCGGTGCCCACGACCGCGAAGCCCAGGCGCACGGTCGCGTCGGCCTCGGGGGTCAGCACCGTGGAGAACTCGACGCGAGCGGACGCGGCGATCGGCGCGGTGCCGCCGAACCAGACGAGCGCGGTGGCGCGGCGGTCCTCGACGAACAGCTCGGTGCCCTCCGCGTCGAGGAAGCGCACCCGCTGGCCGGGCTCCCCCGTGACCGGGTTCGTGATGGTCTCGAGCGCGAGCGGCGCGACTCCGTCCTGCACGATCGCGCCGAGGGCGTAGTCGACGCGCGCGCCGGGCAGCGCCGCGCGGATCCCGTCGAGCGGAGTCACGACCTTCTCGGGCAGGACCGTCGCCGATCCGCCGCCCTGGGTGCGGGCGTCGCGGGCGTTGTGGCCGATGACGGCGACGGAGGAGAGGGCGGAGGCGTCCCAGGGCAGCTCGCCGGTGTTGCGCAGCAGCACGCTGCCCGCGGCGGCGGCCTCGCGGGCGAAGGCGCGGCCGTCCTCGACGAGGACCGGCTCGGAGACGGCGGGCGCGAAGCCCTCGAGCGCTCCGACGCGGGCGGCCAGGCGGAGGATCCGGCGCACCTTGCGGTCGATCACCGACTCCTCGATCGAGCCGTCGCGGACGGCGGCGACGAGCGCGGCGCCCCACGGGCCGTCCGGGCCGGGCATCACGAGGTCCTGCGCCGCGCGGGCGCTCTCGACCGAGCGCACCGCGGTCCAGTCGCTGATGACCACTCCGTCGAAGCCCCACTCGCTGTTCAGCGGGGTCTCGAGGAGGTCGTTCTCGGTCGCGGTCGTGCCGTTGATCGAGTTGTAGGAGCTCATCACGAGCCAGGCGCGCGTCTCGACGATCGCGCGCTCGAAGGCCAGGAGGTAGAGCTCGCGCAGCGCGCGGTCGCCCACGCGCACGTCGACGGTGAAGCGGTCGGTCTCGGAGTCGTTGGCGATGTAGTGCTTCGGAGTCGCTCCGACGCCGTTCTCCTGCACGCCGCTCACATAGGCCGCGGCCAGGTCGGCGGTGAGCACCGGGTCCTCGCTGAAGCCCTCGAAGTGGCGGCCGCCCAGCGGCGAGCGGTGCAGGTTGATGGTCGGGCCGAGCACGACGTCGACGTCCTTGCGGCGCGCCTCGACCGCGGCGGCGGCTCCGTAGCGCTTCGCGATCGACCGGTCCCAGGAGGAGGACAGCGCGGTCGCCGAGGGCAGGTTGAGCGAGGGCGAGCGCTCGTCCCACACCTCGCCGCGGACGCCCGACGGGCCGTCCGAGACGAGCATGCGGCGCAGCCCGATCCGCTCGATCGGCCAGGTGGTCCAGAAGTCGCGGCCGGTGAGCAGCTGCACCTTCTCCTCGAGGTCGAGGCGGCCGATCAGCTCGGTGAGGCGGGCATCGGCGTCGGGGCCCTCCGCGGAGAGGAGGGAGGCGGTGGTGGTGTCGGTCACAGGAGTCTCTCTTCGTCGAACGGGCTCGGCGACGGCGTCGTCACTCGAAACCTAGCATTGGTTGGTTTTGAAGTGCCCGAGCCGCGCGGTCGGCAGCACTCAGGACTGTGCTGGCAGGAGGGCCCCGGGCGTGCTGTCGGCAGCCCTCAGCGCTGCGCCGTCAGCAGAGCACGGCGCTGCTCGCGCCGCTCCTCCTGCCGCACCGGGTCGGCCACGGGCGCCGCGAGGAACAGGCGCTGCGTGTAGAGATGCGCGGGGCGCGCGGTGACCTGGTCGCCGTCGCCCCACTCCACGATCTCGCCGTGGTACATCACGGCGACGCGGTGCGAGAGGTGCCGCACGACGGCCAGGTCGTGCGAGACGAAGAGGTACGCGACTCCGGTGCGCTCCTGGATCTCGGTGAAGAGATCGAGGACACGGGCCTGAGTGGAGAGGTCCAGCGCCGAGACGGGCTCGTCGCAGACGATGAGCCGCGGCTCGAGGGCGAGCGCCCGGGCGATCGCGATCCGCTGCCGCTGCCCGCCCGAGAACTCGCGCGGGAGCCGATCGGCGGCCGACTGCGGGAGCCCGACCTGATCGAGCAGCTCGCGCACCCGCTTCGACGCGACCTTCGCGTCGACCTTGCGCACCGTCAGCGGCTCGACCAGGATCTGCTCGATCGTCAGCGACGGGTTGAGCGAGGTGTACGGATCCTGGAACACGACCTGGATCTCGGACGAGAGCGCACGGCGCTGCCGGCGGTCCAGGTGCGCGATGTCGCGGCCGTTGTAGAGGATCTCGCCGCCGGTCACCGGGGCGAGCCCGAGCACCGCGCGGCCGAGGGTCGTCTTGCCCGAGCCGGACTCGCCGACCAGTCCCACGGTCTCGCCGGGGCGGATGTCGAGCGAGACGCCCTTCAGCGCCCGGAACGGCTGGGCGCGGAAGCCCTTGCCGGGGTACTCGACGACGACGTCCTTGACGTCCAGGAGCAGATCGCTCATCGCCCGTCCTCCTTCGGTGATGCTGCGGCGGCGGTGGCTGCGGTGGTGGTGGCTGCGGCGGTGACGGCTGCGGTGGTGACGAGCGGTCCGCGGGCGGGCCCCTCCTCGAGGATCGCGTCGAACAGGGCGCGGGTGTACGGGTGGCGGGGGTCGGCGAAGATCGAGCGGACGGGCCCGGTCTCCACGATCCGGCCGTCGCGCATGACCGAGACGCGGTCGCACAGGTCGGCGACGACGCCGAAGTTGTGCGTGACGAGGATCATGCCCATGTCGAGCTCGGACTGCAGCTCGCGGAGCAGGTCGAGCACCTCGGCCTGCACCGTCACGTCGAGCGCGGTGGTGGGCTCGTCGGCGATCAGCAGGTCGGGGTCGCACGAGACGGCGCCGGCGATGAGCACGCGCTGCGCCATGCCGCCCGAGACCTCGTGCGGGTAGGCGTCGAACGTGCGCTTCGGGTCCGGGATGCCGACGCGGGCGAGCAGCGCGAGCGCCCGCTCCGTGGCCGCCGCCTTCGAGAGGCCGAGGCAGAGCCGGATCGGCTGCACGAGCTGCGTGCCGATCGTGAAGGACGGGTCGAGGTTCGACATCGGCTCCTGCGGGATGTACGCGATGCGCTTGCCGCGCAGCTTCGTCATCTCCTTCTCGGAGAGGTGAGCGAGGTCGGATCCGTCGAAGACGATCGAGCCGCCCGTGATGCGGCCGCCCTCGGGCAGCAGGCGCAGCACCGACCAGGCGGTCTGCGTCTTGCCCGAGCCGGACTCGCCGATCAGGCCGTGGATCTCGCCGCGGCGCACCGACAGTGAGACGTCGTGCACGACCGTCTTCACGGATCCGTCGCCCTGGCCGTAGCCGACCGACAGGTTCGTGACGCGGAGGACCTCCTCGGCACGGACCGATCCCGCGGGCTCCTCGTGGACGACGGTCTGCGGCGTCGCCGCGTCCTCCTCGAGCATCGTGCGGATGCCGATGGTCGACAGGGTCGTCGGCACGGTCGCGGCCGTCGAGGCGGCCTTGCGCTTCTTCGAGCGGGTGCCGCCGGAGGCGCTGCGCTCGAGCTCGTCGCGCATCGCGTTGCCCAGCAGGGTCAGCGCGATCGAGGTGAGGGCGATCGCGAGGCTCGGCCAGAGCATCAGCACGGGGGCGTTGAAGATGTTCGAGAAGCCGTCGTTGAGCATCGATCCCCAGGTCGGGATCGAGAGGTCGCCCAGACCGAGGAACTCGAGCCCGGCCTGGATCGCGATGGCGATGCCGGCGATGAGCGCCGCCTGGATGATGACGGGCGCGCGGACCACCGTGAGGATGTGCCGGGCGATGATCCGGCCGTTCGAGAGGCCGGAGACGCGGGCAGCGTCGACGAACAGCTCGCCGCGCACCGCGGTGACGGAGGCGTAGACCAGCCGGTGGAACGCGGGCGACATCAGGACTCCGAAGATCGCCATCGACAGCCACATCGACGGGCCGATGACCGCGCGGGCCGCCAGCAGCACGACGAAGCCGGGCAGCGCCATGATCAGTCCGGAGGTCCAGGCCGACACGGAGTCGAACCAGCCGCCGAAGTAGCCCGCCAGCAGACCGCTCGTGACGCCGATGACGAGCGCGACGAGCAGGGCCACCGCGGCGCCCGCGAGGCTGAACTGCGTGCCGAACAGCAGCCGCGAGAGCACGTCGCGACCGGCGCTGTCGGCTCCGAGCGGGTTCGCGCCGCCGGGAGCGGCGAGCACGTCCTGCAGCGAGGCGCGGTTGGGGTCGGCCGGGGCGAGCAGCGGAGCGAGCAGCGCCGAGAGCACCACGAGGGCCAGGAACACCAGCGACGCGAGGCCGACCGGGTTCTTCAGGAGGCGGCGGAAGAGGTGCGAGCGCGCGGCGCGCTCCTCCACGCCGACGGTGAGGGCGGGATCGGGCAGCGGGGCGGTCGCGGTCATGAGAGGCGCACCTTCGGGTTGAGCCAGCCCTGGGCCAGGTCGATGAGCAGGTTGACGATGACGACGATGATCGCGGTGACGAGCACGAGGCCCATCACGAGCGGGATGTCGCCCTGGGTGGTCGCGGTGACCGCGACCTGGCCGAGACCCGGGATCGCGAAGATCTGCTCCACGATCACCGCGCCGCCGAGGAGGCCGATGAACTGCACGGCCAGGACCGCCAGCGCCGGACCGCCGGCGTTGCGCAGCACGTGCTGGAACACGACGCGGGAGGCGGGGATGCCTCGGGAGCGGAGCGTGCGGACGTAGTCCTGCCGGAGGGCGTCGATGACCGAGCCGCGCACCTGCTGGGCGACGCCGGCGATGCCTCCGATCGCGAGGGCGAGGATCGGGAGGGTCACCGTGGCGATCCAGCCCGACGGCGAGTCGGTGAAGTTCACGTACCCGGTGGGCTTGAACCAGCGCAGGTTGATGGCGAACACGGTCACCAGGCCCAGGGCGATGAGGAAGCCGGGGATCGCGAAGCCGAGGATCGAGACGAGCTGCACGAGCTTGTCGGCCCAGCCGCGGCGGACCGCGGCCCACACCCCGAGCACCACGGCGACGACCGCGGAGATCAGGGTGGCGCCGATGACGAGCGAGAGCGTGACCGTCAGGCGGGTGGAGATGGCCGCGGTGACGGGCTGGCCGGTGAACCACGAGTTGCCGAGGTTCCCGGTGACGGCCTGGCCGAGCCAGGACGCGTACTGCAGCCAGATGGGCTGATCGAGGCCGAGCTGCGCGGCCCGCTGGGCCACCGCCTCCGGGGTCGCGTTCTGTCCGAGGATGCGGCGGGCGATGTCGCCGCCGCCGAGGTAGAGGAGGGCGTACGCGACGATCGAGATCAGCACCACGAGGATGATCCCCGAGATGACGCGTCGCAGGATGAACCTGGTCATCAGTGGTCCTTCCGGTCGGAGACCGACGGAGCGGGAAGAAGGAGAGGGGGCGGGCCGGCCTCGACGGAGACCGGCCCGCGGCGGCGATCAGGCCGGGGTGATGTTCCAGAGGTACGGGTAGGCGTTGCCCGTCTGGGTCTCGACCTTCGTGTTCGCGTCGGTGACGAAGCTCGACTGCTGGCGGTACCAGGGGGCGAACCAGGCGTTCTCGACCGTGTAGGCGTTGACGGCCTTCACCGCGTCGGCGTAGCCGGCCTCGTCGGCGGTGCGCACGGCCTCGACGAGCGCCTGCAGCTCCGGGTCCTCGTTCTTGAAGGGGTTGAAGATCGCGTTCGGGGTGAGCTCGAAGTTGAGCAGCGCCCAGTCGGGGTCCTGCTGCAGCGTCAGCCAGGTGGCGGGGTACTTCGGCGCCAGCACGTCGGCGATGAAGTTGTTGCCCACGTCGGTGTAGTTCACGGTGATGCCGACCTCGGACAGCTGCTGCTGGATGAGGGTGAAGGTCGCGGAGCCGACGAGCGAGGAGGAGGGCATCTCGAGGGTGAAGCCGTCGGGGTAGCCGGCCTCGGCGAGCAGGTCCTTAGCCTTCTCGGGGTCGTACGGGTAGGCGTCGTCGAGCGACTCGTCGTAGCCCTCGGAGGAGGTCGGGAAGATCTGGGTGGTCGGCGTGCCGTAGCCCTGGCCGATCGCCTTGAGCAGCGCCTCCTTGTCGAAGGCGTGGTTGATGGCCTGGCGGACGCGGACGTCGCCGAGGGCGGGGGCGAGGGTGCCGTCGCGGTCCAGGAGGAGGAGGCCGGTCCAGTTGAGCTCGAACGCGTTGACGGTGAAGCCGGACGCCTCGATCTCCTTCAGGTCGTTGTTGTCGACGGTGTTCGCCGCGTTCACCTGGCCGCCCTTGATGGCGTTCACCAGAGCGGTGGAGTCGCTGTAGACGTTGATGACGAGGTCGTCGTAGTGGACGGACTCCTCGTCCCAGTAGTCCTCGCGGGCCGTGAAGGCGTAGGAGGTGCCGATGACGGTCTTGGACGCGTCGAGCTCGTAGGGGCCGGAGCCGACCGGGGTGGTCTGGATGTCGGCCGAGTCGAACGCGGAGGGCGCCTCGACGAGGCCGGCGTTCTGCGTCAGGTAGAAGAGGAACGTGGGGTTCGCCTGCTTCAGCGTGACGGTGACGGTGGAGGCGTCGGTCGCGACGGCGTCGGCGAGGTCGGCCATCTTGTTGGTGTCGGGGGAGTTGCCGTCGCGGAAGCGGATCAGGTTCGCGGCGACCGCCTCGGCGTCCAGCGGCGTGCCGTCGCTGAACGTGACTCCGTCGCGGATCGTCAGCGTGAGGACCGTGTTGTCCTCGTTCCAGGTCCACTCGGTGGCGAGCCCCTCGACGATCGTGCCGTCGGGGTCAGCGCGCAGCACCGTGTCGTACACGGCCTGCATGTAGGGCGACTCGTTCGCCCAGTAGGAGTCCGCCGCGGCGAACGTCGACAGGGTCTGGATGGCGCCGAGGGTGAGCGTGTCGCCCGAGCCACCGGAGGAGCCTCCTCCTGCATCGGCAGCGCAGCTGGTCAGACCGACCATCGTCGTGACGGCGATCGCAGCGGCCGCCAGCCTCTTCCATCGGAACATCTTTGGTCTCCCGGTTCTCCCGGCACGTCCATGAGCCGGTGCCGAGGAAGCTAACACGAAAAACAGACGACCCCTAGGTTTTGGTGGAAAAAACTTCTCGGCGTTAGGTTTTCGTGATCTCGTCGGCGCGACAAGCGATCCGACCACCGGCGGATCCGCGTCGTCTCGGCCCCGGTGCGAAAATCTTGTCGAGCGAGGTTTTTGACGCGGAAACCTCGACGGGCTAGGTTTCTCACACCGGGGGCCGTGGTCGACGCTCCCCGCCGACCGGCGTCCAGCACCGCACCTCTCGCTCCCGCCCTCGCTCTCGCCCCTCGCCCTCACCCCTCGCAACGACGCGCCAGGAGGAACCCCATGGCACTCCCCACCTCGCCACCGCGCCGACCGCGCGGGCAGTACGCGAAGACCGCCGCGCGCCGGGCCGAGATCGTCGCCGCGGGTCTGGAGGTCTTCTCCGCGAGCGGCTACCACGCCGCGTCCCTCCGCGAGATCGCCGAGAAGGTCGGTCTCAGCCAGGCCGGCGTGCTGCACCACTTCGCCAACAAGTGGGAGCTGCTCTCGGCGGTCCTCACCCTCCGCGACGACCACTCGATCACCCGGGTGCCCAGCGGCGGATCGGTGCCCGGCATCCAGACCGTCCGCGCGCTCGTCGACCTCGTCGCCTACAACACCCGCATCCCCGGGCTCGTCGAGCTGCAGTGCGTCCTCTCGGCCGAGGCGACGCACGCCGACCACCCCGCGCACGAGTACTTCGCGAAGCGCTACCGCTTCGTCATCGACCTGTTCACCGACGCGTTCGGCGACATGCTCACCCGGGGCCAGCTCGCGCCGGGAGTGGACCCCCGCAGCGCCGCGATCCGCGTCGTCGCGACCATGGACGGACTCCAGGTGCAGTGGCTGCTGCAGCGCGACTCCCTCGACATGCAGGCCGAGTTCCGCCGGACCGTGCAGACGCTGATCACCGTGGAGGTGTGAGATGGCCTTCACCCGCGACTCGACTCTGGCGAGCGTCCTGGACACCCCGGAGGCCGCCGCTCTCGTCCGCCGCCACGCGCCCGGCGTCGTGAACTCGCCGCTGCTCGTGCAGCTGCGCTCGGCTCCGCTGGGCCTGGTGGTGGGGCTGGATCCGCTGCTCGGCGGCGACGAGGTGCGCGCCGAGGCCTTCTGGTCGGCTCTCGCCGAGGTCGACGACTCCGCGCTCGCACCGCCCCGACCCGAGCGCGTGATCGCGGCGCCCCGCGACGACTACGAACCGGAGTCGACCCCGCGCGGATCCGCCGCGCTGCGACCGCCCGCGGCCGGGTCGGTGCACGCGCCCTGCGAGATCGTCGTCGACGGCCCGTCGCACGGGAACCCGTTCGTCGACGTCGAGTTCTCGGTCGAGTTCCGGGTCGGCGACGGAGCCTCGGTCGTCCGGGTCGGCGGCTTCTACGACGGCGACGGCGTGTACCGCGCCCGCTTCCTCCCGGGCGCCGCGGGCACGTGGTCCTTCCGCACCTCCTCCACCGCCCGCTCGCTCGACGGTCTGGTCGGCGCCGTCGAGGTGGGGCCGGCGCTGCCGGACGCGCACGGGCCCGTCCGCGTCGCCGACGCCTTCCACTTCGCGCACGCGGACGGCGTCCGCCACGTCCCGCTCGGCACGACCGCCTACGCCTGGACCCACCAGAGCGCCGAGCTCGAGGAGGCGACCCTCGCGACGCTCGCCGACGGCCCCTTCACCAAGGTGCGGATGTGCGTGTTCCCGAAGGCGTACCTGTACAACACGAACGAGCCCGAGCGGTACCCGTTCGAGCGCGACGCCGACGGCGGGTGGGACGTCGAGCGGCCCGAGCCGGAGTTCTTCCGCCACCTCGAGGAGCGCGTCGCCGACCTCGACGGGCTGGGGATCCAGGCCGACGTGATCCTCTTCCACGCCTACGACCGCTGGGGCTTCTCGGACCTCGGACGCGCGGCCGACGACCTCGTCACGCGGTACGTGGTGCGCCGGCTCGCGGCCCTGCCGAACGTCTGGTGGTCGCTCGCGAACGAGTACGACCTGCTGTGGTCCAAGAGCGTCGAGGACTGGGAGCGGCTCGCGGCGATCGTGGTCGACGAGGACCCCGTGGGTCACCTGCTCTCGATCCACAACTGCTTCGGCTTCTACGACTACACGCGCCCCTGGATCACCCACGCGAGCGTGCAGCGGATCGACGTGTACCGCACCGCCGAGAACACCGACGCGTGGCGCGAGGAGTGGGGCAAGCCCGTCGTGATCGACGAGTGCGCCTACGAGGGCGACATCGATCAGGGCTGGGGCAACATCACCGGCGAGGAGATGACCCGGCGGTTCTGGGAGGGAGCGGTGCGCGGCGGGTACGTCGGCCACGGCGAGACCTACCTGAACGACCGCGAGGAGCTGTGGTGGTCCAAGGGCGGCGAACTCGTCGGCGACAGTCCCGAGCGGATCGCGTTCCTCCGCCGCATCACCGCCGAGATGCCCGACGGCCGCATCGACCCGATGGCGTCCGAGTGGGACGCGCCGTGGGGCGCCTCCGGAGGGGTGCAGCTCGTCTACTTCGGCTTCAACCGGCCGCGGTTCCGCACGATCGTGCGCGATCCCGCCGACCGCTGGATCGTCGATGTGATCGACACCTGGCGCATGACGGTGGACCGCGTGCCGGGGGTCTTCTCCGGGTCCTTCCGCGTGGAGCTGCCGGGCCGGCAGTACGTGGCGATCCGATTGACGAAGGTCGCGGGGGTCGCCGAGGTCGCTGACATCGCCGATGCCCCCGCTTCCGTTCCGGGGGTCCCCGCATGAGCGCCCGCGTCCGCGTCGTCTCGGACAACGACTACTCCGGTGATCCCGACGGACTGGTGCAGCTCGCGCAGCACGCGCTCTCGCCCTCGGTCGAGCTCGCGCTCGTGATCGGCTCTCACCTGCGGCCGGGCGACCCGTTCGACCCCTCCGATCGCACCTCCGAGAACGCGGCCGATGCGGCGCGCCGGGTGCTCGAGCTGTGCGGCCGCTCCGACGTGCCGGTGATCGCGGGATCGCCCGTCGCGCTCGCGGCGGACCCGACGCCCTCCCCCGCCGCACGCGCCCTGGTGGCCGAGGCGCTGCGGGACGACCCGCGCCCGCTGTACGTCTGCGCCGGGGCGGGGCTCACCGAGATCGCCGCCGCGCTGCGCCTCGAGCCGGCGATCGCCGCGCGGATGACCCTCGTCTGGATCGGCGGACCCGAGCACCCGGGCCTCGCCTCCCCGCCGCCCGGCGCGATGCCGATCGAGTACAACCTCCTGATCGACGTGCCCGCCGCCGCCGAGGTGCTGGCCTCGGCCGTGCCCGTGCAGCAGTTCCCGCGCGACGCGTACCGCACCGTGCTCGCCTCCGTCGCCGAGCTGCAGGTGCGGATGGGCGGCGCCGGCGAGCTGGGCCGGCACCTGTTCGACGCGCTCGACTCCGTGGCCCGCATGGCCGAGCGGCACGGCATGAGCCTGGGCGAGACCTACGCGCTCGGCGACAGCCCGCTCGTGCTCGCCACCGCTCTGCTGTCGGCGTTCGAGCCGGACACGTCGTCGAGCCGGAGCGTCCTCGTGGCGCGGCCGGGCATCGACGCCGACGGGCAGTACTGCGCGGGCGACGGCGGGCCGGACCTGCGCGTGTTCACGCAGGTGGACACGCGGCTGCTGCTCGAGGACCTGTACGCGAAGCTGGCACTGCGCGCCCTCACCCGCTGAGGCCGGGGGCGCGCAGCGTCCTCGGCACCAGGCCCTCGTCGGCGAGCAGCCGCGCCGCCGCGAGCGTCGTGAGGTCGTGGCCGTGCCGTCCGATCAGCTGCGCCGCGATCGGCAGTCCGGAGTCGCGGCCGAGAGCGATCGGGACGACCGTCGACGGTCCGCCGGCGAGGTTCGCCAGGCAGCTCCAGCGCCCGATCCGGCGGGTGGATCCGGCCTCGAGCGGCGCGAGCGGCGCCGCGGAGGGCACCGTCGGGGCGAGGACCACGTCGACGCCGTCGAGCTGCCGCTCCCAGCGCTCGCGGAGTCGCAGCTGGGCGTCCCAGTCGGCCCACGCCTGCGCGACGGCGGCGCCCGCCGTGGGGTCGCCGACCGTGTCGAGGGCGCGCTCGCGCTCGGGACCCGTGCCGCTCTCGAGCAGCACTCCGAAGGCGGTCTCGTGCTGCACCAGGCGGTCGAAGAGCTGCTCCGCCTCCTCCGCGGCGAGGACCGAGCCCGTGATCGGGACGAGAGTCGCCCCCGCTCCGCTCAGCCGCCGAGCGAGGTCGTCGAGCGCCGCGGCGGTCTCGTCGTCGACCGGGGCGGACTCCTCCGACAGCCAGAGCCCCACCCGCAGTCCACGGACGTCGCTGAACGACGGCCGCGGCAGGTCGAGTCGCCAGGGCCCGGAGTCGACCGTGCCGGCGAGCACCGCGACGAGCGCGGACAGGTCCTCGGCCGAGCGCGCGAGCGGTCCGGCGACGGAGGCGGTGGGCTCGAGGCGGGTCGCCGTCGGCCAGGGCAGGTGACCGCGCTTGGACACGAGCCCCGCGCTCGGCCGATGCCCGCAGACCCCGTTCCAGGCCGCCGGGATGCGGATCGAGCCGGTCAGATCGCTCCCGAGGTCGCCCCACGAGAGC
>NZ_JAMRYM010000084.1:0-15889 GCF_023743255.1 Rathayibacter rubneri
TACACCCAGGACCAACTCGACGAGATCGCCGAAGAACTCAACGGCCGCCCCCGCAAAACCCTCGACTGGGCCAACCCCGCCCAACGCCTCAACCAACTCCTCGTTGCACCAACCGATTGACCCCAACCCCGCTCGAGCCCCCGATCGCGACCACTCGGTGCGCAGGTGATCGGCGGTGAGCAGGGCCCCCGCACCCCGCGAGCCCGGCCAGGCCGCCGCACTCGCCGGCCACCGCACGATGGCGGCCGCTACTCGGACGCGCGGAGCTCCTTCCGCATCAGCACCGCCGTCGTCTCGTAGCCGAGCGACTCGTACAGGCCGCGCGCAGTCGTGTTGAAGCCGAAGACGTTGAGGGCCAGCGCCCGGTAGCCGAGCGCGAGCGCGTGCTCCTCGGCCAGCAGCATCGCGGAGCGGCCGAACCCGCGGCCGCGGGACGGCTCGTCCACCTCCACGTCCCAGATCCACCCGACGCCCTCGAGCTCCTGCGGGTGGGGCCCCACCCAGATCACGCCGACCGGTCGACCGTCGTCGAGGATCCGCAGCACGTCGTGACCGGGCGCGAGCCGGCCGTCCGGGAAGAGGCGGTCGTGCGAGGCCTGCGCGTTCCGCTCGGCCGCCGCCTCGTCGTCCCCCGCACGGAGGCGGTCGTCGATGTACGACGCCCGCTGCGCGGTCATCCAGGCGGCGAGAGCGGAGGGAGGGAAGGGCGAGAGGGAGACGGTCACCGCTCCACGGTCGCACGCCGTCGCCCGATCCGTCACGGACCGGACACCGCGCGCGGCCGACTCGGCGCGACCGTCACCGCGCACTGCCGAGCCGTCGCTTCCCGCGGTCGGACGTGACTGATCCGCCGCGAACGGCCGCTCATCCCGAGCAGGGACGGCCGTTCGCGACGGATCGGACCGCAGCGGTTCGCCGTCAGACACGAACTGCTGCTCTGAGCACCTCAGAGCAGCAGTTCGTGTCCAACGGTGGCCGTCACGAGCGGTCGGCGTCCTCGCGCGCCGACACCTGGTCCGCGTGCTTCTTCTTGCCGAAGCGCGTCGCCAGGAACAGCAGCGACCCGACCACGACGTAGCCGGCGGTGCCGAGCCACACCACTCCGGTCTGCTGGGTCAGCAGCACGATGCTGGCGATCGTCGCGAGGATCGGCACGATCCGCGGCACCGAGAAGTGCGGGTGATCGACGCGGTCCTTCTTCAGCACCAGGACCGAGACGTTCGCCGAGATGAAGACCAGGAGCAGCAGCAGCACGGTCGTCTCGGAGAGCGTGCCGACATCGCCGAGGACGCTGAGCAGCATCGTCACGCCGCCGACGACGACGATCGACACCCACGGGGTGCGGCGGTTGGGCAGGACGCGTCCGAAGGCGCTCGGCAGCAGGCCCGCCGTGGCAAGGCCGAAGCCGACGCGGCTCGCCATGACCATGAACAGCAGCGCGCCGTTGGCGATCGCGACGAGCGCGATCAGGCCGAACAGCCAGGGCGGCACTCCTACGCCGCTGGCCGCGACCACGTCGAGCAGCGGGCCGGAGGATTCCGCGAGCTCGTCGATCGGCAGCACGATGACGGCGCCGAGGGCGATCAGGAGGTAGACGACGGCGGCCGTGAACAGTGCCGCGAAGAGGGCGCGAGGGTAGACCTTCGAGGGGTTCCGCACCTCCTCGGCCATGTTGGCCGCGGCCTCGAAGCCGAGGAAGGAGAAGAAGGCGACGATGGAGGCGGCGAACGCGCCCTGCAGCGGGGCGACCTCGGGGTTGAACTCGAGCACGCGCGAGAAGTCGCCGTTGCCGCCGCCGAAGAAGATCGCCGCGCAGACGATCACGATCACGAGGCCGCTGACCTCGATGACCGAGGCGACGAGGTTCGCGGTCAGCGACTCCTTCACTCCGCGCAGGTTCACGAGGGTGAGGATGGCGATGAAGACGAGGGCCGTGGGCACGGGCGGCACGTCCAGCAGAGCGCCCAGGTAGTCGCCCGCGAAGGCGTTCGCGAGGGCGGCGGCCGTCGTGATGCCCGACGCCATCATCAGGAAGCCGACCAGGAAGGAGAGGTACGGCTTTCCGAAGGCGCGGTCGACGTAGCGGGCGGCTCCGCCCGCGTGCGGGTACTTCGTGATCAGCTCGGCGTAGGTGCCGGCCGTCAGCAGCGCGATCACCAGCGCGATCAGCAGCGGGAGCCAGATCACGCCGCCCACGTCGTTCGCCATCGTGCCCACGAGCGTGTAGATGCCCGCGCCGAGGGTGTCGCCGACGATGAAGGCGAACAGCAGAGGGCCGGTGATGACCTTCTTCAGCGATCCTTTGCCCGCCTCGGATCCCTTGCCGGTCCCCGGGGAGCTCTCGCCGGTCGTGCTCGTCGTATCCGTCATCCGGCAACTCCACCCATCCGGGGGCACTCAGCGCAAGCCCCGGCGGTCGATCGCTGCGAGATTTCTCACGGTCGAAACATCACGGCGAGCGGTCGTCGACCGGCAGCTGCGCCCCGATCACCCGCAGCAGCTCGAGCTTCTCGTGGCTCGGCGACCCGGGTGCCGCCGTGTACACGAGCAGCGCGTGCGAGTCGACCGGGTCGATCAGCGTCTGGCAGGCGAGGTCGAGGCGCCCGAGCTCGGGGTGCTCGAACCGCTTCGTCTCGCCGGGCCGGATCCCCACCTCGTGGAGCGCCCAGAGTCGGCGGAACTCGTCGCTGCGCGCGAGGAGCAGCTCGACGTAGCGGGCGGCGCGCGAGCCGGGTCCGCGGCGGCTGAGGATCTCTCGCAGCCCCGACGCCCAGAGGCGGGACAGGTGCTCGTGACCTTCCTCGGCGTAGACCGCCCGGCTCGACGGATCGGTGAACCAGCGGTAGCCGATGCTGCGCTCGGGCCCGGTGAAACGGGTGAGGTCGCCGGTGAGCGCGACGCCGAGCGGAGTCTGCCGCAGAGTCTCGCCGAGCTCCGTCACGATCTCGGCGGGCGTGTCCTGCAGGCGGTCGAGGATCCGGAGCAGTCCGGGACCGACATGCCCGTCCGTCGCTCCGCGCTCAGGCGGCCGGTGGCCGGCGAGGTGGAAGAGGTGGTCGCGCTCGGCGAGGGTGAGATGGAGCCCCTGGGCGATCGCGGCGAGCATCTGCTCCGACGGCTGGGGGCTCCGGCCCCGCTCGATGCGGGCGTAGTAGTCGGCCGACATGCTGCAGCGCGCGGCGACCTCCTCGCGGCGGAGTCCGGCGGTGCGGCGGCGCGCCGTCCGCGGCAGCCCCACGTCCTCGGGCTGCAGCGACTCCCGTCGTGCGCGGAGGAACTCGGCGAGACCCTCCCGGTCCGTCGTGCGCATCGCTCCTCCAGCCGTCGGCTCTCTTTCTAGCGCGGCGGGTGCCGCCCAGCCACTGCTCGCCGATCAGCGGCTGAGCGGGCCGTTCCTCCGGGTGCCGGTGCCGCACAGGCTGGCGGAACTGCAGGACCGCACCGGTCCCGACCCCGAACAGGAGCCCGCCATGGCACGCCGACCGATCGATCTCAGTCCCTCCGACCTCGCCCGGCTCGCCGGTCTCTCCGGCCGCCGCGCCCTCGTCACCGGGGGCAGCGACGGCCTGGGCCTCGTCCTCGCCGGTCGGCTGGCCGCGGCGGGCGCCGAGGTGGTGCTGCCCGTCCGCGATCGGGCGAAGGGGGAGGCGGGCGCCGCGAGGATCCGCGAGCGGCACCCCGGTGCCGTCGTCTCGCTCCGCGACCTCGATCTCGCGTCGCTCGACTCCGTGGCGGCGCTCGCCGCGGTGCTCGCCGACGAAGGCACCCCGATCCACCTGCTCGTCGCGAACGCGGGAGTGATGCCCCCGCCGGCCCGCCGCAGCACCGTCGACGGCTTCGAGCTGCAGCTCGGCACCAACCACCTCGGCCACTTCGCCCTGATCGGCCGCCTCCTGCCACTGCTGCGCCAGGGCCGCGCCCGCGTCGTGTCCCAGGTGAGCGTCGCCGCCGACCGGAACGCGGTGCACTGGGAGGACCCGAACTGGGAGCGCGGCTACAACGCCTTCCGCGCCTACAGCTCGTCGAAGATCGCCCTCGGGCTGTTCGGCCTCGAGCTCGAGCGCAGGAGCGCTGCGCGCGGCTGGGGGATCACGAGCAACCTCTCCCACCCCGGAGTGGCACCCACCAGTCTGCTCGCGGCCCGGCCCGAGACGGGGCGCGACCGCGACGGCGTCGACGTGCGGCTCATCCGGGCGCTGTCGCGGCGGGGCCTGCTGGTGGGCACGGTCGAGACCGCGCCGCTGCCCGCGCTCCTCGCCTCGGTCCTCGACGGCGAGGGCGGCCGTTTCGTCGGGCCGGGCGGTCCGGGCCGGCTGGGCGGTGCGCCGACCGAGCAGCGCGCCTTCTCGCGCGTGCGGAGCGTCGAGGACGCGGACCGCGTCTGGCGGCTCTCGGAGGAGCTCACCGGGGTGCGGTTTTCGTGACGTGCGCGTTCACCTCGTCGTCACCCGCGGGGGCGATCATCGAGCTATGTCGATGGCAGAGCCCTTCCTCCCGTCCTCCCGGCCTTCCCGCGACGCCGAGCAGGCCGAGCGCGATCTCGACGTCGAGGCGGCCCCCGAGTCCGCCGACCCGGAGGTCGGGCTCCCGTCCGCCGGCCCCTTCCGGACGCCGGAGCCCGGCGATCGCCTGAGCGCCGATCAGCTGGCCGCCGAGATCGGCGACGGCGAGCCGGCCGACTGCGACTGAGTCAGGAGCGCGTGCTCAGCGCGACAACGACGGCCGCGGCCGCTGCGAGCGCGCGCACGCTGTTCCACGCCGTCCAGGTGCGGGCGTAGGCGGACCAGGAGGCAGGGTCCCGCTCGAGCCGCCGGTTCAGCGGCACGTTCACCGCCACGGTGATCGCGGTGCTCGCGAGGGACGCCGCGGCGACCGCTCCGTCGGCGCCATCGGAGCGGACGAGGGCCGAGACGCCGAGGGCCGCGGCGGCGACGGCGGTCCCGCTGAAGAGCAGCAGGAACGGCCCGCGCTCCGCGGCCCGGTTGATCCCGATCATGACGGCCGCGGCGTCGACCGGGTCCCGACGGCGCAGGGCGGGCACGACCATCGTGCTGAACGCCGTGTAGACGCCGGCGACGAGCCCGGAGCCGACGACCGCGACGGTGGCCAGGGCGCTCATGAGCGGGCGCTCTCGTGCAGACGAGCGACGGGGACGAGGTGAGATCTCATGCTCCCATCCCACCGCGGTGACCGTGGACGCGGAATGGTCCGGACTCCGGGAGTCCTCGGTGATCGTCTACGGTGAGCCCGTGGATCCGCTCGATCACTTCCTCGCCGGTCCGCGTGCGTCGCGGGCGTTCGCGCTCCTCATGCGGATGGGGGCGCCGTGGGGCGTCGAGGTGCGCGACGGGGCCGCCCTCACCCTGGTGGCCGTGACGGAGGGGACTGCTCGGATCGACGGCCGCCTGCTCCGGGCGGGGGACGTCGCGCTGGTGACCGGTGCCGATCCCTACGTCGTGACCGACGCGGCCGGCAGCGGAACGTCGGTCGTGATCGAGCCCGGTCAGGTCTGCCGCAGCCTCGACGGCCGCGACCTGACAGACGAGCTGCGTCACGGAGTCCGCCGCTGGGGCAACGCCGCCGACGGCGAGACCACTCTGCTCGTCGGCGCCTACGACCGTGCGGACGACGTCGGCGGCCTCGTCCTGCGGGTGCTGCCCCGCCTCGCGGTCGTCCCGTCCGGCGACGAGGGCGTCGTGCCCCTCCTCGTTCGCGAGCTCGACAAGTCCGGGGCGGCGGGCCAGATCGTCGTGGATCGGCTGCTCGATGTGCTGCTGGTCGCGACGATCCGCCGCTGGGCCGCCGAGTCCGACGCCGACGCCTGGCTCGCCTGCAGCGACCCGGTCGTCGTGGCCGCCCTCGAGCTGCTCCACGCGGAGCCGGCGGCACCGTGGACGGTCGCCGGCCTCGCGCGGCGCGTCGCCGTCTCGCGCGCCTCGCTCGCCGCCCGGTTCCGCGAGGGCACCGGCGCCCCTCCGATGACCTACCTCACCCGCTGGCGCCTCACGCTCGCGGGCGACCTGCTGCTCGATCCCGGAGTGACTATCGCCGCCGTCGCGCGCTCCGTCGGCTACGAGGACCCCTTCGCCTTCAGCTCGGCGTTCAAGCGGCACGCGGGTGTCACTCCGAGCGAGTTCCGGAGGCGCCCCCGGCTCGGGTGAGCGGTCAGCCCTCCTCGAGCACGCTCCGCAGAGCCGCGTTCGCCTCGCGCCACTCCTGGGGATCCGCGTCCTCCCACAGCTCCGTGAGCTCGCTGCCGGGGGAGTCGGCGGCGCTCAGCGCGGCCAGGGCGAGCGCCACGAGCTCGTCGTCGGGCCGCCCGGCGCGCTCGACGAAGTGCCGGATCGTGTCGGCGTGCGCGCCGCCCTCGCGACCGAGCCCGCGGGCCACGACCTCGGCGGCCGCGATCGCGCAGTCCGCGGTGTCGGCGTCCACCTGCGCCGGAGCGACGGCGGCCTCGAGCGCCTCGCGCACGTACTGCCAGTCGTCGGCTTCGTCGAGCTCGTAGACCCAGTCGCTCGCCGTGTCGTTGCCGAACGGCTCCCCACTCCATGCACCCATGGCCCGACGCTACGGCAGCCGGCGTGAGGCCGCACGGACGAGGTCCTGCAGGAGCGCCGCGGCGGCCCCGCCGTTCCTCGAGGTGACGGCGGGATGGCTCGGAGCCGCGTGGCCCGGACCGATCCGGACCGCCTTCTCCGAGTCGTCCCACGAGAGCGCACGCACCTCGGCCAGCGGCACGCGGCGCACCGGCTCGAAGAGGTCGCGGGTGTAGAGCGCGGCGTCGGTGATCGCGAGGCCGTACACGCCGGCGAAGGTGGCGCTCGAGAGCGAGACGAGGATCGCCTCGTCGGCGGGCAGCGACCACTTGGCGGCGAGCTTCGCCAGGCCCTTCGCATCCTTCGGGCGGCTCGGCAGGAGGAGGTCGCCGCTCATGCCGCTGGCGAGGACGACGTCCTCGACGCTCTCGTCCCGGGGCTCGGCGACGTCGTCGCTCGTCCGGACCGCCGCCACGACGGCCGCGAGGTAGGCCGCGGCGTCCTCGGCTCCCGCGGCCGGGAGGATCCTCGCGATCTGCTCCAGTCCGATGCCGGCGTCCGCGACCAGGAGCCGCGTGCCGTCGCTGCGGATCGTCGCCGGATCGAGGTCGACCGTGGGCAGGCGCACCGCGTCGCCTCCCGGGTCGTCGACGACGACCGCGCGGTCCGTCACGAGCACGCCGTTCGAGTGCCGGCGCCCGAGCAGATCGATCGAGTGGAACCCCCAGTACACGAGCGGCAACTCGCGACCGCGGAGCGAGTCGCCCTGCCGCATCTGCCGCACCGCGCACCAGAACACCGCCTCGGCGTCGTCGAACACCGGGTGCTCCGCCTCGCCGGCTCGGAAGACGAACGAGTGGTTCGACTCCGGTACAGGTACCGCGGCGACGAGCGCCGAGAGCCGGTCGAAGGCGGCACGGCGCTCGGGAGGGAGGGCCGCCAGCAGCTCGGCGAGGTCCCGGGGGTCGCTCACGGGGTGCCGATCCGCTCGGCGAGCGCGACGATGATCCCCTCCGGGCCGCGGACGTACGCCATCCGCCAGATCCCCTCGTGCTGACCGACGCCCCCGACGAGTGCGTACCCGTCGGCGTCGAGCGTCTCGAGCACGGCCGTGAGGTCGTCGACCACGAAGGCGAGACTCCGCAGCCCCGGCTCGTTCGCCTGCACGGCCGGGGGAACGGGCAGCGGCTCCGGCCGGACGAAGCGCGACAGCTCGACGGCGGTCCCGCCGCCGGGCGGGCGGAGCATGACGATCTCGGTCCGCGCGCCGGACATCCCGATCACCGTGTCGAGGAACTCGCCCTCCACCGGCGTCCTGCCCTCGATCTCGAGGCCGAGCCCGACGAAGAACGCCGTCGCCGCCTCGAGATCGTGCACCGTCACTCCGATGTGATCGAACCCTGTGATCCCCGCCACCGCCGCCTCCTCGCGTCCGCACTAGTCAGGCACCGGAGGCGCTCCGTGTCAACGAGCGGCTCGGTGCTGCAGCGCCGCGGCGCAGCTCGCGAGCAGCCGGGTCAGCCGTTCGCGGTCGCCGTCCGCCAGGCCGGACACCATCCGGTCCTCGACCGCGCGGACCGCGGCGCTCGCCGTCTCGAGCTGCCGGCGTCCGGACTCGGTCAGCTCGGTCGGCAGCACCCGGCCCGAGACCGGGCGCTCGGCCCGGCTGACCAGCCCCTGCTGCTCGAGCGACTGCAGCAGCACGTTCATCGACTGCCTCGTGACGAACGTCCCGCGCGCCAGCTCCGAGTTCGACAGGCCCGGGCGCTGTGCGAGCAGCTCGAGGCACGAGTAGTGCGTGATCGTCATGCCCAGCGGATGCAGCACCTCCTCCATGGCAGAGCGCAGCGCCGTCGACGCGACCTTCAGCAGGTAGCCCGGCGAGGCGGCCAGATCGATCCCGTCACCACTCATGTCAGAAGTCTGACATAGTCTGAGATGTGTCAGATGACTGACACTCGATGAAGGGAATTCCCATGACGGTCTCCGGCCCCGGCTTCGTCTCGCTCCAGGTGCGCGACCTCGACCGCTCCGCCGCGTTCTACGAGCAGCACCTCGGCTTCGTCCGACAGGCGGGCCCGCCCCACGCGGTCGTCTTCGGCACGGCACCGGCCGCATTCGCGGTCCGCTCGGCGGCGCCCGGCGTCGATCTCGATGCCGCACCACTGGGCCGCGGTATCGGGCTCTGGCTGCACGCCTCGGAGGCGGAGTCGGTGCACGCGGCCCTCGTCGCCGCCGGCGTGCCGATCGCCGCGCATCCCGTGCAGGGCCCGTTCGGGTTCACCTTCACCTTCGAGGACCCGGACGGCTACCTGATCACCCTCCACGACCGCGCCTGAGGGCACTTGCCGGCCTCGGTCGGCGCCCGTTACCGTCAGGGCACTCCGCCGACGACGAGGACTGCGAGGCACCCGTGGGACAGCTGATCTACTCCATGATCACCTCGCTCGACGGCTACGCCCTCGACGCGGAGGGCGGCTGCGACTTCCTCGAGGTGGGTCAGGAGGCGCACGACTTCTTCGCCGAGCAGCTGCGCTCGGTCGGCACCTTCCTCTACGGCCGCCGCATGTACGAGACGATGCTGTTCTGGGAGACCGCGCATCGGGATCCCGCGCACCCGCCGTTCATCGTCGACTTCGCGCGCGCGTGGCAGGCGGCCGACAAGATCGTCTACTCGACGACGCTGCAGGAGGTGTCGAGCGAGCGGACGCGGATCGAGCGCTCCTTCGATCCCGACGAGATCCGTGCGCTCAAGGCCGCGTCGACGGCCGATCTGACCGTCGACGGACCGGAGCTCGCCTCGCACGCGATCCGCGCGGGCCTCGTCGACGAGTTCCAGCCCGTCCTCGGGCCCCTCGCGGTCGGCGGAGGCACGCCCTTCTTCCCGGCGGGAGTGCGGCTGGATCTGCGGCTGCTCGATCAGCACCGCTTCGCCTCCGGTGGACTGTGGCTGCGCTACGCGGCCGTGCAGTCCGCGGGCTGAGCCCGGCTGGTCCGCGGAGGCCCGGTGCGGCCGGTGCTCCCGGTCGGACCTCCGGCTCGCAGGATCCGGTTCGGCTCGCGAGAACCGCGGGTTCCGGCGAGCCGAACGTGGTTCCACGAGCCGGAGGTCCTGCGGTCGGGCGTCCGGCTCGCGGGATCGGGTCCGGTCCGCGAGCTCGACCCCTTCTTCATGAACGCCGGGCCGATCGCGGCGCGCCTGGTCCTGGACACCGTCACGTCCACGATCGGCTGACGCGGCCTCCCTCCCTGCGGCCGGCCCCGGTAGACTGGAGCGCTTCGCAGTCGAGAGTGGAGCGGTCGCGGAGGAACGATGGGCAAGAAGCGCAATCAGGGACGACCCGGCGGCGGGCGCTCCGGCGGCGGTCAGGGCGGGTCCGGAGGCGGGCGCACCGCCGAGACCGCGATGATGGTCCGGTTCCGCAGCTGGTACCGCTCGCACCTCGTCGAGGTCGGCGCCCTGCACGAGCACCTCGACGTCGACGAGGCCGTGGAGGTCCTCACCGACCTCTTCGCGATGACCCGCGACCTCCGCCCCCGCGGCTCGTTCGCCCAGCCGGACGCCGAGCTGCTCGAGGCGGTCTTCGACCAGATCGAGTCCGACCTCTCGGGCGAGGAGAGCGAGGCCGATCTCGACGACACGCTCTTCACCGTCGCCGAGGTCATCGAGCACTTCCTCGACTTCCTGACCGACGAGGACCTCTGGACCGGCACCGACGAGGAGCTCGACGACTGCCAGGCCGTCCTCGACGAGGTCCTCGACCTCGCCGGCTCGTTCGTCGAGGCCGTCCTCGACGACCTCACCGCCGTCGAGGACGTCCCGGCCGACCGGCAGCTCGCCGCCGCTCGGGCCACCGCGCTCGTGCACGCCGCCGACGTCGTCGTGGAGCACCTGGCGGGTGCCGACGACGCGACGCTGTCCGAGCGCGCCGCCCGCGAGCTCGCGGTCGAGGCGGGCATCGCGTCCGCCGGCTCGACCCCGAGCGACGACGCCGTCCGCATCCCGGTCTCGGCCTGGTGGGACGCGCTCGTGGCCTCCGCCGTGCTCGACTCGGAGGGCTCCGTCGCCGTGCTCGGCGACGCCGCGCCGCTCTGGCGCAGCTCCGACGCGGCCGAGGCCGCCGCCGAGCGCGTGGCCTACATCGCCCGGTTCCTCGAGCAGTGGCTCGTCAGCGCGCAGGCCGCGCTCGCCTCCTCCGACACCCAGAGCGGAGCCTTCGCACCGCGCGACCGCGCCGTCACGACGACCGACGCGGTCCTGCTGCGCATCGCCGTCGCCTGCCAGTCGGAGATCCACCCGGGTCTCGTCGTCGGCGAGCTGGTCGACGAGCTGGCGGCCGACGCCGACGTGGCGCTCGAGGAGTCGCTCGACGAGCGCGAGCGCATGGTGGGCGCGGCCGAGCGGATGCTCGACGACGCCGCCGAGCTCGGCCTGCTCCTGCACTCCCCGGAGTTCGGCTACGTGGTGCCCGAGGGCCTGCAGCCCGTGCTCGCCTCGGTGGTCCGCGCGAGCATCGTGCTGCTCGGCGAGCGCGACGCCTCGCGGCTCGAGATCCTCGACGAGGCCACGCAGGACACCGCCTCCGCGTACGCCCTGCGGGTCTCGCTGCTCGGCACGAAGCCCGTGGTCTGGCGTCGGCTCGAGCTCTCCTCCGAGTCGTCGCTGCGCGACCTGCACCTGGCCCTCCAGCTCTCGCTGGGCTGGACCGACGCGCAGCCGCACTACTTCAGCGTCGGCGTGCCCGACGAGGAGGGTTCCCGCATCGGCTCGCCCGCCGACGCCGAGGAGCTCGGCGCCGACCTCGTCGACGAGTCCTCCGTCGCGCTGGCCGACGTGCTCGAGAACGTCCAGGACGAGCTGTTCTACGTCTACGACCTCGAGGACGAGTGGCGCCACGTCATCCGTCTCGAGGCGGTCTCGCCGCTCGGCGCGGCTCTTCCGCGGTGCACGGGAGCGCGGGGCGCGGCTCCGATCGACGCCCCCGGCGGCCCGGCGGCCTGGGCCGACACGGTCCGCGCGGCCATCGACGCGACCTCGGCCGACCACGCCGAGGCGCTCGAGTCGCTCGGCCTCGCCGCCGGAGCGTCGTTCGATCCGGCCGCGGTCGACGTCGACGGCATCAACCGCTCGCTCGGACTGCTCCGCTCGGGGGTCTGACCGCACGACGCCGGCCGGGAGCGCCCCTCGGCCGCGAGGGTGGCCGAGGAGCGCTCTCAGTCGAGGTACGGCACGCTCACGGCGTGAGCAGCAGCTTGCCGATGTGGCCGGACGCCCGCATCCGCTCGTGCGCCGTCTCGGCCTCGGCCAGCGGCAGCACCTCGTCGATCACCGGTCGCACCGTGCCGTCGGCGACCAGCGGCCAGACCTTCTCGCGCACCTGGGCGATGATCGCGCGCCGCTCCTCGAGCGGCCGCGCCCGGAGGGTCGTGGCGTGCACCGCGCCGCGACGGCCCATCAGGGCGCCGACGTCGAGCGCTCCGGTCGCTCCGGACTGGTTGCCGATGAAGACGATCCGGCCGCCGGTCGCCAGCGCCTCGACGTCGCGCGCCAGGTAGCCCCCGCCGATCGGATCCAGGATCACGTCGACGCCGCGGCCGCCGGTCTCCTCGCGGATCCGCTCGACGAAGTCCTCCTCGCGGTAGTCGATCAGGATGTCGGCGCCGAGCGCGCGGCAGGCGTCGAGCTTGCGCGGACTGCCGGCGGTCACTGCGACCCGCGCTCCGATCGCGAGGGCGATCTGGATCGCGGACGTGCCGATCCCGCTGCCGCCGCCGTGCACGAGCACCGTCTCGCCCGCTCGGAGCCCCGCCGTCATCACCAGGTTCGACCAGACCGTGGCGGTCGCCTCGGGCAGTGCCGCCGCCGAGATCAGCCCGATCGAGGCCGGCACGGGGAGCAGCAGCCCCGCGTCGACCGCGACGTACTCGGCGTACCCGCCGCCGGACAGCAGCGCGCAGACCTCGTCGCCCACGGCGACTCCGCCGACGCCCGGGCCGAGCGCGACGACCGAGCCCGACACTTCCATCCCGAGGATCCCGGAGGCCCCGGGCGGCGGCGGGTAGACGCCGGCGCGCTGCCCGAGGTCGGCGCGGTTCACCCCCGCCGCGGCGACGTGCAGCAGCACCTCGCCCTCGCGGGGGACGGGGTCGGGCACCTCCTCGAGGACGAGGCGGGAGTCGGGTCCGGGTGCGTCGACGCGGATGGCATGCATGCCGCGATGCTACGCCGCGCGCTCGGGGCCGGGGTCAGGCGTGCTCGGCGAGGAACGCGAGCACGGCGTCCTTGAAGGCGCGCGCGGGCACCGTGCTGGTGTGGTCGCGCCCCGGCACGCCGACGAAGCGGGCGCCGGCCTCGGCCGCGAGCCGCTCTCCTCCGGGAGCGATCGGGTCGGCGTCGCCGGTGACCAGCAGCATCGGCAGCGCCGGATGCTCGCCCGCCTCGGGGTGCGCTCCGCCGCGCACGCCGTCGGCCACGGCCACGAGCGCCGCGAGGTCGTTGCCGGCGACCCCCTCGGCCATGCCGAGGAAGGCGCGGGTGAAGGAGTCGTCGATCTCCCCTCCGCTCGCCACGCGCACCCGCGCCGCCTCGGCGTCGAAGCGGGCGAGCGGCTCGCCGACGGTGAGCCCGCCGAGGCTGAGCGTGGCGACGAGCTCCGGGTGCCGGAGCCCGAGCACCCAGCTCATCCGCGCGCCGAGCGAGTAGCCCAGGACGTGCGGACCCAGGAGGTCGTAGGACTCGATCACGCGCACGAGGTCCTGCACCATCACGTCGACCCCGTAGGCGTCCGGGTGGTGCGGCTTCTCGCTCGCTCCGTGCCCGCGCTGGTCCAGCGCGACGACGCGGTACCCGGCGCGGACGAGGGTGCGCAGCCAGCCCGCCGTCTCCCAGTTGAGGACCGCGTTCGAGGCGAAGCCGTGCACGGCGAGGACGGTGGGCGCGCTCTCGTCGCCGACGGAGTAGGTGGCGAGGCGGGTCCCGTCGTCGGCGACGACGAGGACGGGGGAGGGGAAGGCGATCGGGGTCACCGCTCCACCCTGCCGCATCCGGAGTGAGCCCCGACGCCGCCGGTCAGCGCGGCGACCGGGAGGAGCGCACGAACGGCACCGCGATCGGCAGCCGCACCGCGCGCCCCCGTCCCGAGCGGATCCCGAGCACCACGCAGAGCACGAGGTTCAGCACGGCGAGAGCGAGGATCGCCGAGATCGTGACCACGGGCCAGTCGGCCGCGAGGGTGTCGCGCACCGAGACGAGGGCGAGGTGCAGCGGCACCAGCATCAGCTGCAGGGCGAGGTAGGTCAGCTGCCAGTTGACGGCGACGACGCCGTTGCGGTCGCTGAGGGTGCCGATGCGGCGGCGGGCGCCCCAGGTCATCACGGTCGCGGTGAGGGAGATCAGCGGCGACAGCAGAACGAAGCCCGCGATCGCGGAGAGTCCCGCGAACCAGATCGCCCGGGCCCCGCGGCTGTCCCGGGTCCGGTGCCGGATCTCGTCGTCGTCCATCCGTCACCGCCTCCTCGCGTGCACCGGTGGAGCACCGGTCGTCCCAGTCTCGCACCCGCCCCCGCCTGGGCGCGGGGGGTTCCCCCCGTCCTCCGGGGGTTCACCGGATGGGGCGGACTCCGGAGCGTCCGTAGCGTGGAGTCATCGCCGGAGACACCGGCCACCACCCGAATCAGGAGCAGCACGCATGTCCAGCGACGAGCCCACCACCCGCAGCACCGCCGCCTCCGAGCAGCCGACCGAGGACCTGGGGACGCGCGCCACGGCGGTGCTCCCCGATCTCCCTGCCGAGGAGCGCGAGTCGACTCTCCTCGGCGCGGAGCCGTCGCGGCAGTCGCGCGTCGAGGAGCCGGCGGCCGGGACGTCGCGTCCGGAGCAGCTGCGCCCCGAGAGCCCGCGCACCTCGTACCCCGCCCCGTACGGCTCCCCGAGCGTGCCGGCGTACGCCGCCGCTCCGACGCCGTCCACCCCGTTCTCGCTGACCAGCCTGATCCTCGGCGTGACCTCGGTCTTCTTCGGCCTGACCGTCGTCGCGCCGGTCGCCGGACTCGTGTTCGGCATCCTGGGGCTCCGCCGCGAGCCGACGGGCCGCACCCTCGCCATCTGGGGCATCGTCCTCAACTCGGTGATGCTCGGGTTCGTCGCCCTGATCGCCGTGTTCCTGATCTTCGCCGGACTTCTCGTGCCGTTCATCGCGTACGCGAGCGGCGACTACTCCTGATCGGGAGCGCGTCAGCCCGTCGCGAGCGGTCGTCGGCGCGGAGCGATCCGTCAGCGGTGCACCCGCCGCTCAGACCGCCGTCCACGACGGATCGGCCGCCGTCCTCCGGTCGCGGTGCGCACGCGCAGCCGCCACGAGACCGCTGAACAGCCGGTCGTCGGCGTCGTCCTCCTCCGGGTGCCACTGGACGCCGAGCACGAACGGCCGACCCGGCAGCTCCACGGCCTCGATCGTCCCGTCGGCGGTCCGCGCCGAGACGACGAGCCCCTCGGCCACGCGATCGACCGCCTGGTGGTGGTGGACCTTCGCCACGACCGCGTCCTCGCCGAGCAGCGACCGCAGGTGCGACTCCGGCGCGATCGCGACGTCGACGTGCGAGAAGACTCCGCCTCCCGCCTGGTAGCGGCGGTCGCCGACGACGTCGGGCAGGTGCTGGTGCAGAGTGCCGCCGAGGCTCACGTTGAGCAGCTGCGCCCCGCGGCAGACGCCGAGCACGGGCACGTCCCGCTCGAGCGCGGCGGCGAGCAGGGCGTCCTCCCACGCGTCGCGGTCGGGGCGGGGCGCGTCGGTCTCGGGATGCGGCTCCTGGCCGTAGAGAGCGGGATCGAGGTCGAGTCCGCCCGTGAGCACCAGGGCGTCGAGCCGGTCGACGACGGCCCGGGCGATCTCCTCGGTGGCCGGCTGCGGCGGGAGCAGCAGCGCGACTCCGCCGGCGCGCGTCACCGAGTCGAGGTAGCTCGCGGGCAGGTACGGCGCCTCGAGGTCCCAGACGTCCGAGACGATGCGCTCGCGGTACGTGGTGAGGCCGATGATCGGCCGGGGTGCGCTCGCGTGCGGCACGGGTCCTCCTGTCGTCGCTCCGCCCGGGCGTGCGGAGCGGATCCGGGACGATGAAACCACGGAGGGGAGGCTGCGTCTGTGCGATCTGCAGGGGATCCGCCCGGGAAGGCGCCTTCCTCCGCATCCGTCGCCCCCGCGGCCGCCGGATCTCCTGCACACCGCACCGACTCCTGCAGATCGCACCGACTCCTGCGGATCGCACCGACTCCTGCACAACCCGCCTTCTCCTGCACACCGCGCCGTCTCCTGCGGATCGCACCGGCGGCCCCGACCCCCCCCGGCCCGGCC
>NZ_JAMRYM010000085.1:0-15342 GCF_023743255.1 Rathayibacter rubneri
AGACGGGGCGGGACGGTTCCTCAGAAGTTGCGGGAAAGGCCCGCGCTCACCGCAACTTCTGGAGGAGGGAGGAGCGGAGGAGGAGCGGAGAAGGAGGGACGGTGGCGTCAGAAGGTCGCGGCCGCGAGGCGGCTCGTGCCGGGGTCGCCGGTGCCGAGCACGACGAGACTCCGGACGGGGGACGCGAGGGCGTCGTCCGGCACCGGGAACGACTGCTCCGACTCCGCGGTGAGCGGTCCGAGGACCGTGCCCAGGATGTCGGGCGGGCGCGGGGAGTCGACGGCGAAGCTCCTCTCGCTGAGCAGGAGGAAGGGGTCGTACGCCGGGGTGACGGTGACGCCCGTCAGGGTCACCCAGACGGTGCCGTCCTCCCGGCGGTCGATCGAGACCTGCCCTGCCGCGTCGGCCGAGAGGCCGGTGAGCGCCCCGGTCAGCGGGAGTCGCTCGCCGAGGGGCTCGACGGCCGATCCCGGGGTGCTCGCGGACGAGGCGGTCGGCGGGCCGGACGGTGCGGCGGCGCCAGATGCGGCCGAGGCGGTCGGTGCGGGCGCCGGCTCGGTGCAGGCCGTCAGCGCGAGCGCGAGACCCGCCAGCAGGAGTGCCGCTCGCGGCACGCGGTTCATCGTCATCGAGGGGCCCCCACCCGCGATCGCCCGACCGCTCCCGGCCGACGATACGCGAGGGCCGCGACCGGTCGCGCTCAGGCCGCGCCGAGGCGCGTCACCGCGGAGGCGATCGCGCGGGTGGTCTCGCCGTCGGGCCAGCGCAGCACGACGCCCTCGCCGGCGACCACGCGGCCGATCGGAGCGGTCGCGGCGTGCGGCGAGCGCATCCGTCCCCGGCCCGGCCGGTCGGCGGTGAGCATCGCGAAGCCGGGGAAGCAGGAGAGCCAGTCGGCCACTCCGGCCGCAGCGGGATGGGGGACAGCGGCGACGTCGATCTCGGCACCGCCGCCGGACGCCTCCGCGAGCATGCCGACGGTGCCGACCAGGCCCGCCATGCTGACGTCCTTGGCGCCGTCGGGCGAGCAGGCGCCGACACTCGCGGCGAGGGAGCGCAGGACCTCGGAGGAGCGGGCGGACGTCGAGTCCCACTGCGCCCCCGCGTAGCCGGGGCGCCACGATCCGCCGAGGTCGGCGGTCAGGCTGAGCTCGTGGCCCAGCGGAGCCGAGCCCGGGACGGGACGCGCGGTGCGGCCGAGCCCGGTCACGGACAGCGCGGCGGGCACGCCGAGCTGGGTGTGACCACCGAGCAGCGGCACGCCCCACGCCTCGGCTCCGGCGCGGAGGCCGCGGAGGATGCGGGCGGCGGAGTCGGCGTCGCGGGCGCCGACCGCGTCGAGCAGGCCGACCGGGTCCGCGCCCATGGCGGTGAGGTCGTTGACGTTCACGAGCACCGAGCACCAGCCCGCCCACTCCGGATCCCGCTCGACCATCGAGGGGACGATCGCGTCGCAGACGGCGACGAGGTCCGAGCCCGGGACCGGCGCGCCGTCGTCGCCGCGGAAGCCGGGGCCGCCGAGCTGCCCCGCGAAGGCCTCGAGCAGCGGGCCGAGAGAGGCCTTGGCCGCGCGGGACTGGCGGTCGAACCGGTGGATCGGCCAGCGCATCCGCACGTGGGGGAGTCCTGCGACGTCGGCGGTGCCGAGGCGGTCCCAGCCGAGGCGGCGGAAGAGGACCTCGTTCTGCCGCTGCACGGTCGCCTCGAAGCGGATCACGCCCCGCGACTCCGCCTCCGCGCACGCGGCGCGCACGAGGGCCGCGCCCAGGCCGGCCGCACCGCGCGCGTCGCGCCGCACGACCAGGCGGCTGCCGGTCCACCAGCCGAGGTCGGGCTCGAGGGCGGGCGCCAGGCGCACCCCGCCGACGACCTCGCCGCCGAGCCGGGCGACGAGCACGACCGTCCGCGGGTCGTCGTCGAGGTCGTCGCGGTCGTCGGAGTCGAACAGCTGCTGCTCCTCGACGAACACCGCTCTGCGCAGGGCTCGGTAGGCGAGGGTCCCGGCCGCATCGGCGACGGCGATCGCGAGCGGCGCGACCGGAGCGATCCTCCGCACGCCCTCGAGGATCGACAGCTCCATCAGGCGCCGGCGGTCTTCAGCACGCCGCACGCGCCGCAGGCGGCGCAACCCGCCTTCTGACCGGACGAGAGCATGCCCGCCGCGATCAGCAGCGCGGCCACCTGCTCGCTGACCGACTCGAGGAGCGAGCCGGCGGGCGGGAGGACGTGGTCCACCTCCGTGGCGAGCGTGCCCTTCAGCGGGCGGAACGGGACGACGAACGGGTACACGCCCATCTCGATCAGCTCGCCCGCGCTCGCGACGAGCTGGTCCGGGTCCTCGCCGAGGCCGATGAGGAGGTAGGTCGAGACCTGGTTGCGGCCGAAGATCCGCACGGCCTCCGCCCACGCCTGCTTGTACTTCTCGGTCGAGACGCGCGCCTTGCCGGGGGTCCAGCGGCGGCGGATGTCGTCGTCCATCGACTCGATGTGGATCCCGATCGAGAGGGCTCCGGCGTCCTTCAGCTCCTGCAGCGCCGCGAGATCCTCGGGCGGCTCGCACTGCACCTGGATCGGCAGTCCCGGCACCGCCTCGAGCACGGCGCGGACGCAGCGGGCGAGGTGCCGCGCTCCGCGATCGCGGCCCTTCGAGGTGCCGGTGGTCATCACCATCTGGCGGATGCCGTCGAGCCGGGCGGCCGCCTCGGCGACCTCGGCGAGCTGCGCGGGGGTCTTCACCGCGATGGTGGAGTCGTTCGCCAGGGAGGCCTCGATGGCGCAGAACCGGCAGCGCTCGGCCTCGTCGTAGCGCATGCAGGTCTGCACGACGGTGGTGGCCAGGATGTTCCGGCCGTGCAGCCGCGCGATCTTCTCGTACGAGACTCCGTCGGCCGTCTCGAGGTCGTAGAAGCGCGGGCGCTTCACGGGTTCGACGTCCAGGCCCAGATCGGCGCCGTCGAGCAGCAGCCGTCCGTTCGTGACGGAGTAGGGGCTGCGCGGATTCACGGGGATCGCGGCACCGAGGCCGCCGATCACGACGTGCCCGTCGTCGCTCGGCCCGGCTCCGGCCTCCCGGTGGACGGGGGCGTCGACGCGGATGCCCTGCAGCGCGATGTCGACGCGGGTGCGCAGGGCGCTCGGGGCGGCGCCGCAGCCGGCGCCGGAGTCGGTCGCGGCATCCGGGACGGTGGCGGCGGCGGTGCGCAGGCGGGGCATCTGCAGGTCGGTCATGGGGCTCCTCGGTGCGATCGAGTCGAGCGGTGCGCGGCGCGGACGTCCGTCGCCGTGAGCACCCATCCAAGGCGCCGGGTGTTTCCGATCGATGACATCCGGAACGCGATCCTGTTACATCCGCGACGGCTGTCGTGTAACGCAGGCTTCTTCCGCTCGAAACCACACGGAAACAGGGGCGGCCTTGACTGATCGGTACCCGGAGGCGTCCCCGACGACCCGGCCCCGTCGCTCCGCTCGTCCGGATCCGCCCCGAGCGACACCGGCACCACCCGCATCACAGCACGACCGCATCACCCGGCTCTCCTGTTACTGCACCATCACACCGCGCTGAGGCGCAGTCGTCCTCCCCTCGCACCGCGCTCAGCCGCGGTCGTCCACCCTCGCACCGCGTCCAGGCGCGGTCGTTCTCCCCTCGCACCTGCGCCGCTCGGCGCAGTCCCTCGACGAACCCCGGAGGTTCCCGTGTCCGACATCGAAGACCAGATCACCGCCAACATCGAGAAGTCCCGCTCCGAGATCGCGCACCCGTCGCTCCCGAACGGCAGCAACCTCTACGGCTCCACCAAGGTGTTCCCCGACTACCAGGCCGAGCCCGGCCAGTCGTACTTCACCCTCGTGCACGGCATCGCGCACGAGTCCTCCGTCAGCTTCGTCGCGATCCTGCAGGCGACCCGCGCCGCCCGGAAGGGCTTCGAGTCGGCCGTGTACTTCTACGGTCCCGGCACCATCAACGCCATGGCGACCCGCGGCTTCCCGACGGTCGGCGACTCCGGCTTCCCCGGTGAGCAGAACATCAACAACGCGCTCAAGACCTTCATCGAGGAGGGCAACCGCGTCTTCGTCTGCCGCTTCGGCATGGCGCTGCACGGCCTCCGCGAGGAGGACCTGATCGAGGGCACGATCCCGTGCCACCCGCTCGACGTGCAGGACGCGCTCATCCACTACGCCCGCAAGGGCGCCATCATCAACTCCACCTACAACCTCTAGGCGCTCGCCATGACGATCGTCGGATCCGTCGCGGCCAACTTCACCCGCGACCTCGACCAGAACTACGCGCTCATCCAGGCGCTCGCCGACGAGGCGAGGGAGAAGCGCGTCGAGTTCCTCGCGCTGCCCGAGGCCGCGATCGGCGGCTACCTCTCCTCGCTCGGCAACCACGGCGACACGATCCGCACCACCACGCGGTCGATGCCGCCGGCGATCTCGCTGGACGGGCCGGAGCTGCGCCGGGTGCAGGAGATCGCGGGCGACCTGCTCGTCGCGATCGGCTTCTGCGAGCTCGACGAGGACGGCGAGACCCGCTACAACGCGGCGGCACTGCTGGACGGCGGGCAGATCTACGGCAGCTACCGCAAGGTGCACCAGCCGCTGGGCGAGCACCTGTCGTACTCGCCGGGGCCGGGCTACGCCGTGCACGAGACCCCGGTCGGCCGCGTGGGACTGCAGATCTGCTACGACAAGGCGTTCCCGGAGGCGGCGCGCTCGATGGCGCTCGACGGCGCCGAGATCATCGCCTCGCTCTCGGCCTGGCCCGCCGCGCGCACCGCGACCGCCGAGAACCTGCAGGAGGACCGCTGGACCTACCGGTTCAACCAGTTCGACATCGCCCGGGCGCTCGACAACCAGGTGTTCTGGATGGCGTCGAACCAGTCGGGAACCTTCGGATCGCTCCGCTACGTCGGGAACGCGAAGATCGTCGATCCGGGCGGCAACATCCTCGCGACGACGCTGCTGGGCTCCGGCATGGCGGTCGCCGAGATCGACGTGCAGGGCACGTTCGAGGCGATGCGCGGCGGCATGTTCCACCTGCGCGACCGGCGTCCGGACGCCTACGACATCGACCGCGTCTGGAGCGGAGGGCTCGTCCATGCCTGAGATGACCTTCTCCATCCGCTGGCCGGACGGCGCCGAGGAGCGCTGCTACTCGCCGAGCCTGGTCATGCACGACTTCCTCGCCGAGGGCGAGAGCTATGCGCTCGAGGACTTCGTCGGCCGCTCGAGCGAGGCGCTGCGGATCGCGAGCGACCGCGTGCGCGCGCGGTTCGGCTTCGCCTGCACCTCCGCGATGCAGCAGGAGGCGGACATCGTCGCCGCGGCCGCCCGGTTCGACGGCGGACGCGTCCGCGTGCTGGCCATGGATCCGCCGGCGGTGCCGTCGTGACCGCGCTCGAGAACGGCCGGCACGTCGAGGTCGCGGTGATCGGAGCGGGCCAGGCCGGTCTCTCGATCAGCCGCCTCCTCACCGACGACGGAGTGGACCACCTCGTGATCGAGCGCGACACGATCGCGCACGACTGGCTCGACCGGCGCTGGCGGAACTTCACCCTGGTCACCCCGAACTGGCAGTGCCGACTGCCCGCCTATCCGTACGACGGCGACGACCCCGACGGCTTCATGACGCGCGACGAGGTGCACGCGTGGGTCCGCCGCTACGCCGAGTCGTTCGACGCGCCGGTCGTCGAGGGCACCGAGGTGCTGCGGATGCGCGAGCGCGAGGGCGGCGGCTTCGAGGTCGTCACCTCGCGCGGGACGATCACCGCCGACCGCGTCGTCGTGGCGACGGGCGGCTACCACCGGCCCGTGCTGCCGGCCGTGGCGCAGCGACTCCCCGACTCCGTCGTGCAGCTGCACTCGGCCGACTACCGCTCGGCCGCCGAGCTCCCGGACGGCGGCGTGCTCGTCGTCGGATCGGGCCAGTCCGGGGCGCAGATCGCGGAGGACCTCTTCCTCGAGGGCCGCGAGGTGCACCTGGCGCTGGGCACGGCTCCGCGGGTCGCCCGCTTCTACCGCGGGCGCGACTGCGTCGCCTGGCTCTCGGACATGGGCGTCTACGACGTCCCCGTGCACGCGCAGGTCGGCGGGCTCTCGAAGCGGGAGTCGACCAACCACTACGTCACGGGGCGCGATGGCGGGCGCGACATCGACCTGCGCGCCTTCGCCCGCGACGGCATGCGGCTGTACGGCCGACTGCGGAGGGTCGACGGCGGCGTGCTGCGCTTCGCTCCGACCGCGGAGGCGTCGCTGGACTACGCGGACTCGGTGGCGGAGTCGATCAAGAACGACATCGACGCCTACATCGAGCGCACGGGAGTGCACGCGCCGACAGAGGCGCGGTACGCGCCCGTCTGGCGGCCGGAGCGCGAGATCGAGGAGCTCGACCTCGCGGCGGCGGGGATCACGACCGTGATCTGGGCCGTCGGCTTCCGATCCGACTACTCCTGGGTGCAGGTCGGGGTCTTCGACGGCTCGGGCCACCCGACGCACCGACGCGGAGCCACGGCGGTCCCGGGCCTGTTCTTCCTCGGCCTGCCGTGGCTGCACACGTGGGGCTCCGGCCGGTTCGAGGCCGTCGCACGGGATGCGGAGCACATCGCCGCGCAGCTGCGCGCGGACGCACCGTCGACACGGTTCGCGGGCGCCGCGGTACGGTGACGCCGACCGGCCGCGAGCGCGGGGCCGGGAGGCGGGAGTGGGGACCATGACGACGATCACGATGGCCGCGGTGGCGGCGCACTTCGGCCGCGACCTCGAGCGCACCCTCGTGAAGCTGCCCGGGATCATCGGCGGAGCCCGCGAGAGGGGAGTCGACCTGCTCGTGCTGCCCGACGCGACGCTCGGCGGCTACCTGCTCGACCTGCACCACCCGGGACCGGACGACCTGCCGCAGGCCGTGGAGGTGGACGGGCCCGAAGTGGCCGCCGTGGCGCGGATGGCGGGCGACACGACGGTGTGCTTCGGCATCGCCGAGCGGGCGCTCGAGCACGGCGAGGTGCGCCGCTACAACACCGCCGTCTGCGTGCAGGGCGGAGTGGTCGTCGGCACCCACCGCAAGGTCCACCTGCCGCTGGGCGAGTCGGAGGTCTACGCGGCGGGCGACCGCTTCGGCTCGTTCGACAGCCCGGTCGGGAGGATCGGCATGATGATCGACTTCGACAAGACGTTCCCGGAGTCGGCGCGCTCGCTGGCGCTGGACGGCGCCGAGATCCTCTGCTGCCTGAGCGCCTGGCCCGCGAGCGTGACCGACCGCTCCGACCGCATCCGCAACGACCGCCAGGCGCACCTGTTCGACCTCTACGACTGCGCGAGGGCTGCCGAGAACCAGGTGTACCTCGTGTCGTCCAACCAGACCGGGGTGCTGGGCGGGCTGCGGTTCCTCGGCCAGGCAAAGGTCGTGGATCCGGCGGGGGAGATCGTCGCGAAGACCTGGGCCAAGGGCGGCCTCGCGAGCGCGTCCGACGACGTGTCGGCGGCGGTGGCGCGCGCCCGCCGCAGCATGGACCACCTCCGCGACCGTGCGGAGCACAGCTACCACCCGGGCGTGCGCCTCGCGCCGGGACTCGACTAGAGGGGGGCCGCCCGTGCGGATCGCGCTGCTGACGTACTCCACCCGGCCGCGCGGCGGGGTGGTGCACACCCTCGCCCTGGCGGAGGCGCTCGCCGGCCGCGGTCACGACGTGACGGTGTGGACGCTCGGGCGCGGCGGCGACGAGGCCTTCTTCCGTCCCGTCGATCCGGCGGTGCGGGTGCGGGTCGTGCCGTTCGCCGCCCGTGACGACGAGAGTGTCGGCGACCGGATCGTCCGCTCCCTCGCCGCGATGGCCGGGGCGCTGGGCGGCGAGGCCGACGTGGTGCACGCGCAGGACTGCATCTCGGCGAACGCGGCGCTCGACGCGCGCTTCGCGGGGCCCGGCGGACTGCTGCGCACCGTGCACCACCTCGACGAGTTCACGACTCCGGCGCTCGTCGCGTGCCACGAGCGCGCCCTGATCGGACCGTCGGCGCTGCTCTGCGTGTCGCAGGCGGTCGCCGACGACGTGGCTCTCGGGTGGGGGCGGCGGGCGGTGGTGATCCCGAACGGAGTGGATGCGGCGCGGTTCGCGGCGGCGTCCGGGAGCGACGCGGCGCTGGCGTGGCGCGCACGGCTCGGCCCGTACGTGCTCGCCCTCGGCGGCATCGAACCGCGCAAGGGCAGCATCGACCTGCTCGAGGCGCACGCCCGTCTCGCCCCGGGCACCGCGCTGGTGTTCGGCGGGGGCGAGACGCTCTTCGACTACCGGCCCTACCGCGAGGAGTTCGAGCGCCGGGCCCGCGAGCTCGGGGTGGCACCCGTCGTGCTGGGGACGGTGCCGGAGGAGGACGTCGCGCCGCTCGTCGCCGGCGCGTCGGTGCTCGGCTTCGCCTCGACCAAGGAGGGCTTCGGCCTGGCGGCGATGGAGGCGCTCGCCGCGGGGGTGCCGGTCGTCGCCCGCGATCTGCCGGTGCTGCGCGAGGTGTTCGGGGACGCGGTGGCCTACGGGGCGGACGTCGAGGGGATCCGGGCGGCTCTCGCGGCGGCGCTCGACGGGTCGGCGCCGCGCGACGGCCGGTCGCTGGCGTTCTCGCACGACTGGCGCGATGTCGCCGCTCGGCACGAGGACCTCTACCGCCGGCACCTGGACCTCTGATGCGCCGCTCCTTCTCGCGCTGCCTGACGGCGCTCGCCGACGCGGATCCGGAGCGGATCGTGGTGATCGCGGACGACCGCACCCTCACCGCGGGCGAGCTCGAGCTCGAGAGCACGCGGCTCGCGCGCTCCTACCTGGCGCTCGGAGTGGTGCACGACTCGCTCGTGGCCGTCTCGCTGCCGAACACGGCCGAGTTCGTCGTGGTCTGCGCCGCGGTCTGGAAGGCGGGCGCGACTCCGCTGCCCCTGTCGCGCGACCTCTCCCCGCGCGAGCGCGCGGAGATCGCCGAGCTCGCGCGCCCCGCGCTGACCGTCGGCTTCGCGCTCGACGCAGTGCCGTCGGTGCCGGCCGGGCACGTGCCTGACCCCGCGCTGCCGGACGCTCCGCTGCCGGACGCCGCCGCGTCGTCGTGGAAGGCGCCCGCCTCCTCCGGCAGCACCGGCCGCCCCAAGATCGTGCTCGCCGCCGCGCCCGCCGTCATGGACCCCACGCAGCCGGTCGCCGCGTTCCTGCCCCGGGAGGGGGTGCAGCTGGTCACGGGGCCGCTCACCCACTCCGCGACGTTCACCTACGCCTTCCGCGGGCTGCTGACGGGTCAGCGGCTCGTGATCCTGCCGCGATTCGACGAGCGGAGGGTGCTCGCCGCGATCCAGGAGCACCGCGTCACCTGGGCGCTGCTGGTGCCCACGACGATCCACCGGCTTCTGCGCTGGCCGGGGCGCCGCGACGCCGATGTCTCCTCGCTCGAGACGGTGCTGCACCTGGGTTCGCCCTGCCCGCCCGCCGACAAGCGCGGGCTGATCGAGTGGCTGGGCGCCCGGACGGTGGTCGAGGTGTACGCGGGCAGCGAGTCGAACGGGCTGACGATGATCCGGGGTGACGAGTGGCTCCAGCGGCCGGGCAGCGTCGGCCGGCCGATCGGCGGCACGGAGGTGCGGATCCTCGACGCGCAGGGGGCGGCGGTGGCGGTGGGGGAGCCGGGCACGATCTGGATGCGGCGCGGCGCGGATCCGGCCTACCGCTACCTCGGCGGGGAGTCGCGGCGGAGCGAGGACGGCTGGGACACGCTCGGCGACCTCGGTTCGGTCGACTCCGACGGCTACGTGACCGTGCTCGACCGTGTCGACGACCTCGTGCTGCGCGGCGGGGTGAGCATCCATCCGGCCGAGATCGAGCGGGTGCTGGAGGAGCATCCCGCGGTGCGCGGCGCCGTCGCGTACGGCGTGCCGGACGAGGACCTGGGCCAGGCGGTGGAGGCGGTGGTCGACATCGACCGGGCGGACGTCGGGGTCGACGAGCTGCTGGCCTTCGCGCGGGAGCGGCTGGGGCGGGCGCGGACGCCGCTTGCGCTGCGGATGCAGCGGGAGCCGCTGCGCAGCGACGCGGGGAAGGTGAACCGGCGGCGGCTGGCCGAGGGGTGAGCACGCTCCTCCGGAAGTCGCGGTATCGGCGCGCGCTTCCCGCAACTTCTGGAGGAACGGGGCAGCGGAGAGGGGGCTCGAGCCGAAGTGCCCTCGTCGCTTCCTCAGAAGTTGCGGTATCGGCTCGCGCTTCCTGCAACTTCTGGAGGAGGAGCGGAAGCGAGGAGGAGGAGCAGCCAGAAGAAGGAGAAGGGCCGGGCGGCTCGGACCCTCAGGCGCGCGGGCAGTGCAGCTGCGTGCGCTCGCCCGAGCGGTCGATCTCGTGCAGCGCCATGGGGCGGCCGCAGAGCGGGCAGACGGGGTCCGCGGGGGCGACGTAGGGCTCCTCCGGGCGGCCGATGCCGACGTGGGCGGGTCCGGTGAAGGAGTAGATCGCGCGGTTGATCCGGTTGTAGAGCCCCGGCTTGCCGTCGAAGGGGTTCATCGGGTTCGGCGTCCGCTCGGGACGGTCCTCGTTCTTCCTTCGTGCCATAACCATTAGTATACGAAGGAATCATGTCGTGGGCCAGGAGTCACGGGGTTCTGCTGTCGAACGGTGCGCCTCCCGATGGCAGACTGACACGATGAGTGCAGCCGTGCCGGCGACGTCCGGCTTCGTGCGCGCGAGTCGTCGGGTCGACGACGCGATCTCCTTCTACACGGACGCCTACCGCGGCTCGCGGTTCCGGGCGGAGCCGCTGCGGGACTCCTTCTTCTTCCGCTACACCGCGGTGGGCGACGAGCGGGTGAGCATCCGGACCTCGGCGTTCCGCGGCTCGGTCCGCGGCCAGATCGCTCCGGAGGGCGAGTACGTCGTCTCGTGGCTGCACGCGGGCCGCGGAGTGATGGACGTCGGCCGGGACGAGACTCCGCTGCAGCGCGCCCGCCCCGCCGTGTTCCCCACCGGGCGCCCGTTCGAGTTCGACTTCGGCGAGTACGACCAGCGGCTCGTCCACGTGGACGCGGAGCTCCTCGAGGAGCTCGCCGCCGAGTCGACGGGGACCGACGCGGCCCCGCTCGTCTTCGACCACCGTGCGGTGCCGCACCCCGCGGCGGTCGGCGCGTGGTGGAGCGCGGTGAACGACCTCTCGGGTCTGCTCGGCGGCACGGCCACCGTCCTGCAGCTCGCCGAGGCCGATCGGGGGGTGGCGCTGCGCCTCCTCGCGGCGTTCCCGCACCGGCCGGTCCGCCTGCCGACTGAGATCCTCCGGCCCCGGAACGCGCACCTCCTGCGCGCCGCGGAGTTCGTCCACGCGTTCGCCTCGTCGCCGATCTCGCTCACCGACATCGCCGCCGCGGCCGCGCTCACCCCGCGGGCGCTGCAGCTCGCGTTCCGGCGGCACTTCGGGCTCACCCCGCTGGGCTACCTCCGCGACGTGCGGCTCGACCGCGCGCGCGACGAGCTGCTCCGAGCGGAGCCGTCCGACACGACCATCGCCGCGGTGGCCGCGCGGTGGGGGTTCCTGAACGCGGGGCGCTTCGCCGGCGCCTACGCGCAGCGGTTCGGCGAGTACCCGCTCGAGACCCTGCGACGGGCGCGCTGAGCGCTCTCGAGTCGGCGCTCAGGGCCCGCCGAGCCAGTGGTCGATGCGGTGGTGGTCGGGCGTGAACCCGTGGTCGACGCCCCAGAGGACCGCCTGCGTGCGGCTGGTCGCCCCGATCTTGCCGTAGACGCTGCGGATGTAGGACTTCACGGTGTTGGGGCTGAGGTAGGTGAGCGCGGCGACGTCGGCGTTGCTCTTGCCCTGGGTGATGAGCGCCAGGATCTCGGACTCGCGATCGGTGATGCCCTCGTGCCGGCCCGGCCAGTCGAGCCCGGGAGCGGCTCCGGCCCGCTGCGGCGGATCGCTGACGACGACCTCGCCCGCGGCGACCCGCTCGAGAGCGGTCACGAGATCGCGCGCGGGCAGGGTCTTCGAGAGGTAGCCGTGCACGCCCTGCTCGAGCGCGTCGGCGACGAGAGTGGGAGCGAAGTTCCAGGTGTAGACGACGACGTGGCGGGCCCGCGGGTTGCGCACCAGGCCGGCGATCTCGTCGTGGTCCGACTCCGGCTGCGCGAACGAGTCGTACAGCACGATGTCGATGGAGTCGGAGAGGGTCGCGTTCGCATCGATCTCGGCCACGAGCACGCGGTGCCGGTAGTGGTCGAACATGTGGGCGAGGCCGGTGAGGACCACGTCGTAGTCGTCGACCAGCGCGACGGTGAGGGGCGCGGTCCGGGACATGGGTCGGACGCTACCGCACGGCGCCGGGCGGCGACCACACCCCCAGGGGTGTACCGGCGGGGCCCTGCGGGTGGGACTGTTGCCTCAGGCCCCGCAACAGCAGGGCTGACACGCGGACCCGGTCCGCTCAACGGAAGGTGACCATCGTGATCGGTCTCATCATCAGCATCATCGTCGTCGGTCTCATCGCCGGAGCGCTGGCGCGGCTCGTCGTCCCCGGACGCCAGAACATCAGCATCCTGATGACCATCGTGCTCGGCATCGTCGGCTCGTTCGTCGGCGGGTTCCTCGGGTTCCTGATCTTCGGTCAGGACGCGGGCGACGGCTTCCTCCAGCCGGCCGGCATCATCGGCTCGATCATCGGGGCGATCATCGTGCTGCTGGTCTACACCCGCTTCGCCGGCCGCTCGGGCTCGCGCCGCTGAGCATCCGACGCCGTTCCTCCTCGCGGAGGTTTCGGACCGGGCCGGACGGGGAAGGGGAGGAGTGCACCTTCCCCGGATCCGGCCCGCCGGCTCCGCACCACCGAGAGGAACACCCCGTGGTCGCCATCGCCCCCCTTCGAGAGCGCTTCGACGGAATCGAGAGGATCGCCGTGATGCGCGGCGGCGGCCTCGGCGACCTGCTGTTCGCGCTGCCGGCCGTGGACGCGCTCGCCGCCGCCTACCCCGACGCCTCGATCACCCTGCTCGGCACCCCTGCGCACAAGGTCCTGCTCGAGGGCGGGGTGTCGCCCGTGGCGGACGTCGAGGTCCTCCCCGTCGCCCAGGGCGTCCGGGACGGCGAGGGCGAGGATCCGCGCGTCGTCGAGGACTTCACCGCCCGCATGCGAGCGCGCTCCTTCGACCTCGCCGTGCAGCTGCACGGCGGCGGACGCTACTCCAACCCGTTCCTCTCGCGGCTCGGCGCCCGGCACACCGTCGGCTGCCGCACGCCCGACGCCGCCGAGCTGGAGCGCACGATCCCCTACGTCTACTACCAGCACGAGATGCTGCGCGCGCTCGAGGTCGTCGGCCTCGCGGGCGCCCCCGCGGTGCGGCTCGAGCCCGAGCTCCACGTCGACGTCGAGCGGCGCGACCGGCTCGCCGCCGTGCTGGGCGGTGACGGCCCGCTCGTGCTGATCCACCCGGGCGCGACCGATCCGCGCCGCCGCTGGCCGTCGGAGTCGTTCGCCGCCGTGGCCGCGGCCCTGCTCGAGGACGGAGCGCGCTTGCTCGTCGTCGGAGACGAGTCCGACGTGCCCGCGGCCGACGCGATCGTCGCCGCCGCCCCCGGCGCGGAGTCGTGGGCCGGGCGCGTGGAGCTGCGCGACCTCGCTCCGCTGCTCTCGCTCGCCGACCTGGTGCTGGGCAACGACAGCGGACCGCGCCACCTCGCGGCGGCGGTCGGCGCTCCCACGGTCGGCGTCTTCTGGGTGGGCAACGCGATCAACGCGGCTCCGCTGGGCCGGCAGCGCCACCGCGTGCAGCTCAGCTGGACGACGGCGTGCCCCGTCTGCGGTCGCGACGCCACCCAGGTCGGGTGGACGGCGCCGCGCTGCGAGCACGACCCGTCGTTCGTCTCGGACGTGCGCATCGAGGCCGTCCTGGAGGACGTGCGCGAGGTGCTCGCCTCCACCCGCTGAGATGCGAGATGCCACTCCGGTGCGCCCGCGACGGCGTGTCGCGGACCGGAGTGGCATCTCGCAGAGCAGATCCCTAGGGGATCACGCGGCTCACGGCCAGGACGGCTCCTCCTCGTGCGTGATGACGAGCTCGCGCACCTCGCAGCCCTGCGGCTGGCCGAGGACGAACATGACGGCGTTCGCCACGTTCTCGGGCTCGTTGAGCAGGGCGTCGGGGCCCGGCTTATACTGCGCGTCGCGGTCGTCGAAGAAGCGCGTCTTCATGCCCGAGGGGATGAGCGTCGTGACGCCGATCTCGCCCTTGGTCTCGGCGGCGAGGGCCCGGGTGAAGCCGAGCACGCCGAACTTCGACGCGCAGTAGGCGGTCGCGTCCGAGACGGCCTTGATCGCGAGCGACGAGGCGACGGTGACGACGCGTCCGTGGGTCTCGGTGAGGAACGGCAGCGCCGCCCGGACCACCGCGGCGGTGCCGAGGAGGTTGACCGAGATCACGCGCTCCCACTCCTCCGGGTCGACGTCGACGAGGCGGCCGCAGCGGTCGATGCCGGCGGCGGTGACGACGGCGTCGAGTCCGCCGTGCTCGCGGGCGATCTCGACGACGGCCTTCTCGGCCTCGCGGGTCTTCGCGACGTCCACCTGGTAGGCGGCGACGCCGTCCGCCACGTTCGAGACGTCGCGGTCGAGCACGATCGGGGTGCCGCCCGCGGCGGTGACGGCAGCTGCGACGGCGGCGCCGAGACCCGAGGCGCCTCCGGTGATCAGGACGCGGCCGATGGGGGTGGGGGTGAGACTCATGATGTCCTTCTGGGTGACGGTGCGACGGGTCGC
Source organism: Rathayibacter rubneri (assembly GCF_023743255.1). Taxonomy (NCBI): domain Bacteria; kingdom Bacillati; phylum Actinomycetota; class Actinomycetes; order Micrococcales; family Microbacteriaceae; genus Rathayibacter; species Rathayibacter rubneri. The sequence goes on from NZ_JAMRYM010000085.1 coordinate 14,753, forward strand.
GGGTGGCTCGCCGTCGCGGGGCGGGAGTGGTGAGGTCAGCCGACGCGGGCGAGCGCCGCGGCGAGGTGGGTGGTCGAGCGGCCCGGGTGGTACGGCACGGTGAGCACGCGCCCGCCCCACTCGGCGACGGTCGCGGTCTCGGGCAGGGACTCGGCGGAGTAGTCGCCGCCCTTCACCCAGACGTCCGGGCGGATGCGGCGCAGCGCCTCGTCGGGGGTGTCCTCGCCGAAGACGAGCACCGCGTCGACGCACTCGAGCGCGAGCAGCAGGTCGACCCGGTCGTCCTCGGGGAGGATCGGGCGCGACGCCCCCTTGAGGCGGCGGACCGAGTCGTCGGAGTTGAGGCAGACGATCAGGCAGTCGCCCAGCGCCCGCGCAGCCGAGAGGGTGCGGGCGTGACCCGCGTGCAGCAGGTCGAAGCAGCCGCCGGTCGCGACGACCGTGCCGCCGGCGCCGCGCACGGCCTCGGCGACGCGCAGCGCGTCCACTCCGGCGCTGTGCAGCACGGCGGTGTCGGTCGGGGCGGCGAGGGAGGCGACGCCTCCCGCGAGGAGGTACGCACCGGCGTCCGCGACGGCCGCGCTCACGCC
>NZ_JAMRYM010000086.1:0-15122 GCF_023743255.1 Rathayibacter rubneri
GCCATGGGGCGGCTCCGGGGGCGGGTCGGCTCTGTCGAGCGGTTGTCGAGGGAGCGCCACATCGCGCGGAGACCGCTTCGGCCGTGCCGGAGAATGGGGGCGGGGAGCGATCGACAGCAAACCTACCGCAGCGTGAGGGTTGCGGACACCCCGAACGAGCGGAGCGGTGCATGACGGACGAGCGGACGGCCGAGGAGGTCGAGGCGACTCTGCGCATCGGCGAGCTCGCCGACCGCTCCTCGATGTCGCTCCGGACCCTCCGCCACTACGACGAGGTCGGGCTGCTCACGCCCAGCGGCCGCACCGTCGGCGGCTTCCGCCTCTACACAGAGCGCGACGTCGACCGCCTGCTGCTCATCCGGCGGATGAAGCCGCTGGGCTTCTCGCTCGACGCGATGGCCGAGCTGCTGCGCGTCGCCGACAGCCTCGAGAGCGCAGCCACCCCGGAGGAGGCGGCCGGGATCCGCACGCGCCTCGACGCGTTCATCGCCGACGCCGCCGCCCGCCGCGCCAAACTCGAGGAGCAGCTCGCGATGGCCGACGAATTCCTGGCACTGCTGCGCGCGCGCTAGGTCTGCGCTGTCGCCGGGAGGGTGGACCTCGATGCGCCCTCTTCGAGGGCTACTCGATCAGCAGGACACCGAAGGTCCCCCGGCGGGCCTCATAACCAAGGCTCATCGACCCGAATCCGCGGTTCTCCGCCCGGATCTGCCCGCTCAGCCTGAGTTGTGCAGGCCGGGCGGTCCGCAACCGAGGTCGGGAGCGGCCCTGACGACTCGAGCGGGCCCCCCGATCCCTCTCGACCTCGGTTCCGCACAGGCGTGACGGCTCGGACCAGCACCGATCCTCGCTGGTCGAGTAGCCGCGCAGCGGCGTATCGAGACCCACATGATCAGGAGGGCGGATCTCGAGACGCCCGCTCCGCGGGCTACTCGATCAGCAGGAGTCGGGCGGGTCAGCGGGACGCGCGCGGCGGAGCCGAGCTCTCGCGCACGATCAGCTCCGGGCGCTCCGACGAGTAGGTCGAGCCTCCGCCGTCCTCCATCGCCCGCAGCAGCAGTCCGAAGCCGCGGCGGCCGAGCCCCGCGAAGTCCTGCCGCACCGTCGTCAGCGCGGGAGTCCACATCCGGGCGAGGGGGTGGTCGTCGAAGCCGACGACACTGATGTCCTCGGGCACGCGCAGGCCCGCCTCGGTGAGTCCCTTGATCACGCCCATCGCGATCTCGTCGTTGCCGCAGAACACCGCGGTGACCTCGGGGTCCTCCGCCAGCCGGTGCGCGAGGGCGCGCCCGGACTCGGGCTCCCAGGTCGCCTCGAGCGGAGTCGGCGCCTCGGCCACGCCCGCGGCCTTCAGCGCCCGGCGCCACCCCGTGGTCCGGCCGTCCTCGCGGCGCGACGGCGGCACGCGCACGTGGTGCACGGTGCGGTGGCCGAGCTCGAGCAGGTGCTCGGTCAAGGCCTGGGCGGCGTGCAGCTCGTCGAGCACCGCCTGCGAGACGCCCCGCCCACGCACGCCCGAGAGCGCGACGACCGGCACTCCGGGCGGCAGCGCCGCGACCATCGCCACGCCGGGCGGATCGAACTTCAGCACGGCCACGCCGTCGGGGCTCTGGCTCAGCACGAGCGAGAGCGCCTTCTCGATGTCGTCCGGATCGGCCGACTCGATCACCGTGATGGTGACGGTCCAGCCGCCGGCGCGCGCCTCCTCCTCGATGCCGCGGATCGCCTCGGCGTAGCCGTACTGCGACGTGTTGCCGGCGACGACCGCGATGGTGCGGGAGCGGCGGGTGACGAGGGTGCGGGCGGCGGCGCTGGGCCGGTAGTTCAGCTCGGCGATCGCGGCGAGCACGCGCTCGCGCTTGTCGGGAGCCACCTTCGCGGCGCCCGTGAGCACCCGCGAGACCGTGGGCACCGAGACTCCCGCGAGGGCCGCGACATCGGCGATGACCGGGGCTTTCGCCGCCTTGTCCCGCTTCATGTCGTCTCGCTTCCGTCCTCGGCCGTCGCGCAGGTGCAGGGCGAGCCAGGAGGGGGCGGAGGCGATCGGCACCGCGTCGGTCTCGGAGGCGCTCACTTCACCGCGCCGCTCGTGATGCCCGAGATGATCTTGCGCTGGGCGAAGACGAACACCAGGAGGAGGGGCAGGCTCATCAGGATGATATAGGAGAAGATCAGGTGCCAGTTCTGGAGGTAGAGCCCCGCGCTGGCCACCTGGTAGAGGTTCAGCGGCAGGGTGTCGAGCCGCCCGCCGACCACGAACAGCGCGTAGAAGACGTCGTTCCAGATGTACAGGCAGATGAGGATCGTCGCCGTCGCGAGCACCGGCATCAGCAGCGGCAGGATGATCGTGAAGAACACCCGGATCGGCCGCGCTCCGTCGACGCGGGCCGCCTCCTCGAGCTCCGCGGGGATCGTGCGGACGAAGCCGGTGACGAAGAAGATCACCGTCGAGAGGTACATGCCCATGTACACGCCGACCATGCCGACGGCCGTGCCGGCGAGTCCGAGCTGGCGCAGCAGGAGCACCACCGTGACCACCGCGGGCGGCAGGACGATGCCGCTGATCGCGAGGGCGTAGACGAGGGCCATGCCCCGTCCGGTGCGGCGTCCGAGGATCCACGCGGCCATCGAGCCGAGGACGAGCACGCCCAGCACCGACGGCACCATGACCAACACGCTGCCGAGGAACGCCTGCACCATGCGCCCGTCGGTGAAGACGGTGGCGAAGTTCTCGACCAGCTGCCACTGCGACGGAGCCGCGAGGTTCGGGTTCAGCGCCTCGGCCTGGGTCTTGCCCGCGGTGCTGACGATGAGCCAGAACGGCACGCCCAGCAGCAGGACGACGGCCGCCAGCGCTGCGGTCGGCTGCGCGAGGCGCGCGAGCGTCCGCGATGCTCCGGACCGGGTCCGGACGGGAGTGGGAGCAGGTGCGGCGTTCCGCCCCGGAGCGAGCTTCTCGACCATGGTGCTCACAGCACGTCCTCTCGACGACGCAGGATGCGGATGACGGGGAAGGCCAGGAGCGCCACGGCGACGAAGAGGATCAGGCTCATCGTGGTCGCCTGGGCGAACAGCCCCTGGCCGAAGGTGCGGAAGATGAAGATGTTGAGCAGCTCCGTGGTGCCGCCGGGGCCGCCCTCGGTGGTGGCCTGCACGATGTCGAAGCCGTTCATCGATCCGAGCAGCGCGGTCGCCACGTTGAAGGTCAGCGCGGGGGCGATCAGCGGGAAGCGGATGTCGCGGAACGTCTGCCACCACGAGGATCCGTCGAGCCGCGCCGCCTCGAGGACGTCGCCGCTGATCGTCTTCAGGCCCGCCAGGTAGATGAGCATCGACAGGCCCATCCACTTCCACGAGTGGATGAGGGCGACGACCACGATCGTCCAGGTCGTGTCGCCGAGCCACGCGGTCGACACGGTCTGGCCGGTGACGAACGACAGGATGCCGTTGAGCGCGCCGTCGGGCTTCAGCAGCGCCTGGAACACGTAGCCGACCGCCAGCGCCGACATGATCACCGGGATGAAGAACATCACCCGGGCGAAGCGGTTGACCCGCGTGTCCTTCTCGAACAGCAGCGCCAGGATCAGCCCGAACAGGTTCTGGAAGACCGCGACCAGCACCGCGTAGACCAGCGTCACCCGCAGCGCCTGGATCAGCGTGCCGCTCTGGAACAGGTCGACGAAGTTCGAGAACCCGACGAAGCCGATGGCCGCCTTGAAGCTCGACCAGTCGGTGAACGCGTAGACGAAGTTGAACAGCGTCGGCACGAAGAAGAAGACGACCAGCACGACGAGGGCCGGCACGAGGAAGACGAGCGGATGATCGGAGCGGCGACCGCTCGCGGCGACCGGCTTCGCGGCGCGGGCGAGGATCCGGGGTGGCGCGGCGGCTCGGGTGGTGGACACGCGGGGCACTGCCTTTCGAGAGAGGAGGAGGAGCGGGGGCCCGCCGCGGAACGGCCGGCCCCCGCGTCGAGTGGCTAGAAGCCGGTGGCTCCCTGAGCCTTCGCGAGCTGCGCGAACTGGTCCTGCGTCGCCTGCGCGACCTCCTCCGGGGTCTTCGTGCCCTGGATCATGTCGGCGAGGAAGATGTAGAGGTCAGGGTTGGCGATGGCCAGGGCCTGCATCGAGCCGACCGAGGTGCCGACCGACTCGCTCACCGAGACGAGGGCGGTGGGCACGGTGTCGGGAGTGGTGACCGACGGCTCGAGCGAGATGGTGTTCTGCGCCTCGACGAAGTCGGCGTAGCCGTCGCCGAGCCAGTACGAGAGGAGCTGGCGCGAGGCCGCCTCCTTCTTCTCGTCGCCCGTGGCGAAGGCCACGAGCGCGTTCGACTGGTCGGGGATGAACGTGCCGACGTTGCCGGAGGGCGAGATCGGGAAGAAGCCAATGGTGTCGTTCAGGGTCTCGGTGTCGGACAGCGACTGCAGCTGGCCGAAGAAGGAGTTGACCTGCACGACCATGGCCGCGTCGCCGGCGAGGAGGGCGGCGCCCTGGTCCTCGAAGGTGGCGGTCGTGATGTCCTCGTTGAAGAGGCCCTCGTCGATCAGGCCCTTGTAGGAGTCGATCGCACCCTGGATGGTCGGGTCGGTGAACTTCTCCTCGCCCGCGTTGACGCGGTCCCAGAGGCCGTCGGCCGCGGCGTCGGCGAGCTGCACCTGCACCCACCACTGGGTGGCCCAGCGGTCGGCGCCCATCTCGAAGAACGGCGTCTCGCCCGCGGTCTTCAGCTGGCGCGCGGTCTCGAGGAACGAGGCCCAGTCGGTGGGGAGCTCCGTGATCCCGTTCTCCTCGAAGACCTTCTTGTTGTAGTAGACGCCCTCGACCGCGGGGGTCGAGATGAGGGCCGCGTAGCGGGTGTCGTCGAGGGTGCCGGTGATGTCGGCGAGCGCGGGGTCGACGTCCTCGAGCCACGGGGCACCGTCGAGGCTCTGCAGGTTGGTGGTCGCGTTCAGCGCGGTGAGCTGCGAGGCGGTGGGCTGCCAGAACGCCAGGTCGGGCTTGTCGCCGGTGGCGACCTTGGTCTGCACGCCCTGCTCGTAGGGGTCCGGGATCGTCTCGATCTCGACGGACGCTCCGGTGAGCTCCTCGAAGCCCTCGACGACCGACTCCGGGACGGTGTTCGAGTTCTGGGCGGCCCAGATGGTGAGCTCGGTGCCTTCGAGGTCGGCGTCCTGAGCGGGCCAGGACGCGGGCTCGGCCGAGCCGCCGCCCGTGCCGGCGCCGGGGTCGCTGCAGCCGGCGAGGAGGAGAGCGGAGGCGGCCGTGAGGACGGCCGCGCTGAGGAGTGACTTCTTCATCGAAATACTCGAGCTTTCTGTGTGGAGAGAGGGTACGCCGGGACGGGTGGACCCGGCAGGGGTGGGGGTCAGGTGGTGCGGAGGGAGAGGCGGAAGGTGCGGGCGGAGGGGCCGGAGCCGGTGGGCCGGACGGTGAGGCGGCCGGTGGCCGGATCCCACTCGGTGCCCCACGCCGCGAGGGTCGCGGGGAAGACGACCGAGACGGCGACGTCCCGCCCGGTCAGCTCGGGGAGGTGCAGCACGATGTCCTCGCTCCCCGCGCGGCGCCAGACCGAGACGAGGTGCTCCCCGTCCGTGCGCAGCGCGAGCGCGATCGCGTCGTCCGTCCAGCCGGGCAGGCCGAGCGGCCAGCGCGGGGTGGCGGAGGAGATCGCCGCGCGGAGCGACTTGGCCGCGGCGACGGCCTCGTGCACGAGGGCGAGCTGCGGCTCCGACATGCGGTTGAGGTAGCCCGAGAGGTAGTAGCGGCCGAGCAGCCCGGTCACCAGGCAGAACGCGATCTCCTCGTCGTCCATGTCGGCCTGCGGGTAGGCCCAGCTCGCCGCCTGCTCCGGCAGGAGCATCATCGGCGCCGCGGCCGCGATCGGCGGGTAGAGCCGGAAGTCCTGCTGGTCGGAGGTCGACTGCATCTGCAGGCGCGACATCACGGCCCAGTCCTGCCGCATCGCGCCCGAGGAGCAGCTCTCGATCACCAGGGCCGGGTGCCGGTCGAGCAGCCCGTCGAGCCACGCGAGGTAGGCGCGGTTGTGGCCCAGCAGCCCGTCGCCGACGGAGTCGGAGGCCACGTCGGTGCCGGGGCCCGCGTCGATGTTGTAGTCGAACTTGAAGAAGCCGACGCCGAAGTCGGCCACCAGGCGGTCGACCGTCTCGTCGAGGTGGGCGACGGCCGCGGGGTGGCGCAGGTCGAGGTGGAAGCGCTCGTGCTCCTCGATCCGGACTCCGGACCGCTGCAGGAACGCGTCGTCGGGGAGGCGGCCGGCCATCGGGCTGTCGACGCCGATCACCTCCGGCTCGAGCCAGAGGCCCGGCACGAGGCCGCGGGAGCGGATCCGCTCGACGACCTCGCCGAGACCGCCCGGGAAGCGCGTCGCCGACGGCTGCCACTCGCCGACGCTGCTCCACCAGCCGCCGGGCACTCCGCTCTCGTCGTACCAGCCGGCGTCGATGCAGAAGATCTCGGCACCCGCGTCGGCCGCGGCGTCGATCAGCGGCAGCAGCTTCTCGGTGGTCGGGTCGCCGTCGAGGGTGTTCATGTAGTCGTTGAAGACGACGGGCAGGGCGGTGTCGTCGGGGTGGGAGCGGCGGTTCGCGCGGCGGCTCCGGGTCAGCGCGTCGATCGCGGCGTCGGCGTCGCGGCCGAGAGCGAGGGTGACGGGGACGGAGCGGAACTCCTCGCCCGCCGCGAGGACCCGGATCCAGCCGTGGTCGCGATCCGTCGGGCCCGAGAGGGCGAGCGTTCCGCCGTCGATGTCCTCGCCGACCTCCCAGCGCCAGGCGCCGTTGTGCTCGATCTGCCAGACGAGCGCCGCATCGGGGGCGATCAGGCCGCCGACGGGGAGGTCGGACCCGGTCGACCAGCTGCCGGCCGAGACCGCGCCGACCGCGCCGCGCGGGTCGTGGCCGGTGATGTCCTCGCGCAGGACGGGGAATCCGGCGTCGCGCAGCGGTGCGGTGCGCCAGCGCCCCTCCCCCAGCCAGTCGTTCTCGCCGCGGAGCAGCGACCAGCGGGTGAAGGCGTCCTTGCCGGGGGTTCCGGGGTGCGCGCCGAGGTCGGCGCTCCACGAGGCCACCGAGCGGAGGACCTGGCCGGAGAGCGCTCGGACGACCACCTCGGTCGAGACGGCCGCGACTCCGGGGACCCGCCGCAGGATCGCGGTGGCGGCGACGCCGAACGACGGCGCCTCGACGTCGATCTCGAGGATCTCGACCCCGTCGACCGTGCTCTCGCGGTGAGCGGAGTACCGCAGGGCGGCGCCGATCCGGGTGTGCGTCAGGCGGGAGGTGGCGGGGTCGTGACCGGCGGCCGCGGTGGCGATCTCGACGAGGGGAGCGACGTGCGTCGCCTCCAGGCGGACGTCCGCCGCCTCGAGGGCGACGAGGGCGACCGGGGCTCCGGGCGTGCAGTCGAAGGTCAGTCGGAGGCCCTCGCGGGTCCCCCAGGTCAGCTGCTCGGGCACAGGAGCTCCTCGTCGTCGTGGAGTGGGAAGGGCGGCGTCCCGGATTCGGGACTGGGGAGATACTGATACCGATTTCACAAAAGCGCAAGCGCGTGATGAAAGCGTTATCTTCGCAGTGCTCAGCGGCGGTGGCGAGTTCTGGTAGCGATTTCACGAAGTCCTGGTCATCACGCCGTGAAATCGCTATCGTCCCCACCTGAGGGTCCGGCCGCGGCGCCCACTCCGGCACCGACCGGATCCTCTCCCCCGCCGGCACGTCCGTGCCGGCCCCGCCTCACGGGAAGAGCATTCGATGAAGAAAGCCTCCAGAACGATCGCCTGCGCCGCAGCCGCCGGCGTCGCACTCAGCAGCCTCGGCCTCGCGGCCGTCGCACCCGCCTCCGCCGCCGACGGGACCGAGACCCTCGCGGTCGACTTCTCGCAGTCGACCGGAGCCTTCCGCGGAGGTGCCACCGGCACGCTCTACGGCTTCGGCGACGCCGGAGCGCCCACCCAGGCGCTCATCGACGGCGCGCACATCACCAACACCTCGCAGAAGGCCCCCTACGGCACGCAGCACCCCAGCGGCGACTCGCTCAAGGTCGAGGACGGCTTCTTCGCCAAGCACGGCGAGGACATGTACATCTACACGCAGGACTACTACCCCGACTGGGCGTACAACGGCGGTCGGCGGCCGGGCGACACCCGCACCTACGACCAGGCGACCGGCACATACACGAGCACGCCCAACGGGGTGTGGGACTACCTCGAGATCGTCGAGTTCGTGACGGAGGCGGTGGCGACGCAGTCCGACCGCCCCGAGGACTACGTGCACATCCCGTTCAACGAGCCCGACGGCGGCAACTGGTACAACGACTGGGGCGCGCTGAAGGACACGTTCCTGGCCGACTGGGACGCCGCCTACGAGAAGATCCAGGAGGTCTACGCGCGGCACGGACTCGGCACCGCGCGCGTCGGCGGCCCCGGCGACGCGGCCTACCAGCCCGTCCGCACCGCCGACTTCCTCGACCACGCGAAGGCGTCGGGCACGCTGCCGCAGATCATGATCTGGCACGAGCTGGGCATCGACAACCTCGCGACCTTCCGCTCGCACCTCGAGCACTACCGCGGTCTCGAGGACGCCAGGGGCATCGCCGACATCCCGATCAACATCACCGAGTACGGGATGCTGCGCGACATGGGCACGCCCGGTCAGCTCATCCAGTGGCTCGCGATGTTCGAGGACGAGAAGGTCGACGCGCAGACGGCCTACTGGAACTACGCCGGCAACCTCTCGGACAACAGCGCCCGCGCCAACGCGGCGAACGCCGGCTGGTGGATGTTCAAGTGGTACGGCGACCTCGAGGGCGCCGACACCGTCGCCGTCACTCCGCCCCAGCTCGACGTCGCCGACACCCTCCAGGGCATCGGAGCGGTCGACACCGTGAACAAGCGCGCCACCGTGCTCTACGGCGGCGCCGACCTGGGGAACGTCGCGCTCGACCTGAACGGCCTCGATCCCGCCGTCTTCGGCACGAGCGTCGACGTCGAGGTCCGCGAGGCGACCCTCTCGGGCGCCCAGGGTCTGCACGGCACCCCCCGCGTGGTCGCGGCGGTCGACGGAGCAGCCCTCGCCTCGGGCTCGCTCGATCTGTCGATCCCGAGCTACGACCGCTACGCCGCCTACCAGGTGGTCATCACTCCGACCCAGGACCGCGTCGTCACCACGACCTCGGTCTGGCAGACGAGCATCGAGGCCGAGAACACGGCTCTGACCGGGGCTCAGGCGTACACGCAGAACCCGACCGACGGCGGAGGATGGAAGTTCCTCGCCTCGGGCGGCCGCGACGTCGGCGGCTTCAACAACGCCTCGTCGAAGGCGGACTGGACCGTCACGGTGCCCCGGGACGGCACCTACCGCTTCCAGGTGATCGGATCCACGCCCGGCGTCCCCGGGCGCCACGCGCTCTTCGTCGACGGCGCGAAGAACCAGCTCGTGCAGTACACGGCCGATCTGGCGCTGACGAACACCCAGAAGTGGCAGTACCGCGGCAGCACCGAGGTCACCCTGCAGCTCACCGCCGGGCAGCACGTGCTCTCGCTGCGCGCGAGCGAGAACGGCACGACGGTCCTGCCGAACGCCGACATCACGCTCGACAAGCTCCTGCTGACCGACGTCACCGACGGTGAGAAGACGGTCTACCCGGCCTCGACCCTCCGCTACGCCGACGGCGCCTCCGTGGTCTACGACCGCGCAGGGGCCCGCGGCTCCGCGAGCATCTCGGGCGCCCAGCGCGCCGACGTCTACGCGAACGCCTGGCAGACGGGCTACTACGACGTGGCGCTCGACTACCGCACGACCGCCGCCTCGCGGATCGACGTGTCGGTCAACGGCCGCCAGGTGACCAGCGTCACCGCCGACGCAGCCGGCCACTGGGTCTCGACCGCGCGCCTGCACCTCTCGCAGGGCATCAACGAGATCGAGCTGCGCTCGCCCTCGGGCGTGCTGCTGAGCACCGTGACCACGACGCGGGCGGCCTCGGCCGACTCCGCCGCCGTGACGGTCGAAGCCGAGAACGCGACGCTGACGGGGACGGCCGCGGCCTCCTCCCTCGACGCGAGCACCGGCTCGAACGTGTCGGGACGGTACGTCGGCTGGGTCGGGAACGGCGCCGGCAACACGATCGAGATCCCGCGCACCGCGGGCATCGCCGCGGCGGGTCTCTACGACGTGGCCGTGACCTACTCGAACGCCGAGCTGAGCGGACGCCACGACTACAACCCGCAGGTCGTCGACCGCCGCATCGACGTGAGCGAGAAGGGCGTCGCCGGCACCTCGGGCAGCGCCTACTTCCGCTACACGATCTCGTGGAACAGCTTCTGGGAGCGGACGATCCCGGTCGCGCTGACCACCGGCACGGCTCCGATCGTCCTGGGCAACGCGACCGCGTTCGCCCCGAACATCGACCGGGTGACGATCGCCCCCGTCTCCCTCGGCGCTCCCACCACGGTGTCGGCGGCGCCGGCGCTGACGGTGCAGGCTGCCGCCTCGACGCGCTGCGTCTCGGGGAGGGTCGTGCTGACGGTCACCAGCACGAACACGAGCACGGTGCCCGTCGCCCTGCAGGTCACCACGGCCTGGGGAGCGAAGTCGGTCGCGACCGTGGCACCGGGAGCGAGCTCCGCGCAGGCGTTCACGACGCGGGCGCGCTCGGTGCCGGCGGCCTCGGCCACGGTCGTCGCCTCGGCCACGGTCGACGGCGCTCCGGCGACGGCGACGGCCGCCGCGCCGTACCCGGCCCGGAGCTGCTGAGCGGCCGCACTGCGGCCGGCGGATCGAGACCCACCACCTCCCGGAAACGGCGATCTCGATACGCCCTCTCCGAGGGCTACTCGATCAGCAGGCAGCCCTCGCTGGTCGAGTAGCCGCGCAGCGGCGTATCGAGACCCACCACCTCCCGGAAACGGGGATCTCGATACGCCCTCTCCGAGGGCTACTCGATCAGCAGGGGCGCAGTCCCTCCCTCGCTGGTCGAGTAGCCGCGCAGCGGCGTATCGAGGCCCACCGCCTCCCGGTGAGCCTGATAACTAAGGCTCACCGAACCGAGTCCGCCGTTCTCCGCCGGGATCTCCGCGCTCAGCCTTCGTTGTGCAAGCCGAGCGGTCCGCAACCGAGGTCGGGAGCCGCCCGAACGACTCGAGCGGGCCCCCGGGCTCGCTCGATCTCGGTTCCGTACAGGGACGACGGCTCGCACCGGCAGCCGCGCAGCGGCGTCTCGAGATCCTTGCAGTCCCTCACTCAGTCGCGGTCGCGGACCCGCTCGCCCCGGTCGCTCCGACGCTTCGTGACCAGGTGCAGAACGGCGCCGATGCCCAGCAGTGCCGCACCGTAGGCCCAGACGATCGGGTCCTGCTGGGTCAGCAGGAGGACGCAGGACGCGACTCCGAGCACCGGGATCGCCGTCCAGACGCGGAAGTGCTCGTGCTCGACGCGGTCGCGGCGCAGCACCAGCACCGCGACGTTCGTGCTGATGAAGACGAGCAGCAGCAGGAGAACGACGGTCTCTGCGAGCGTCGCCAGATCGCCGACGAGGGTCAGGAGGCACGCCGCCACGGTGGTCACGACGATCGCGACCCACGGCGTGCGCCGGTTCGGCAGGACCTTGCTCAGCACGGCGGGCAGCAGCCGCTCCTCCGCCATGCCGTAAGTGACGCGACTGGCCATGATCATCGTCAGCAGCGCGCCGTTGGCGACGGCGATCAGCGCGATGAGGCTGAAGAGCCAGGCCGGCACGCCCACTCCCGACGCGGTGACCACGTCGAGCAGCGGGGCGGACGACTCGCCCAGCTCGTCGGCGGGCAGCGCGATCGAGCTGGCGAGGCCGACGAGGACGTAGACGGCGCCCGCGGCGAGGAGCGAGCCGAACAGCGCGCGCGGGTAGACGCGGCTGGGGTCGCGGACCTCCTCGGCGACATTGGCCGAGGTCTCGAAGCCGACGAAGGAGTAGTAGGCGATGATCGCGCCGCTGAGCACGGCGAGGGCCGGTCCCTGCTCGCCGCCGATCTCGACGGTGCGGGAGAGATCTCCCCCGCCGCCCGCCACGAGCAGGGCGACGCAGGCGATCACGATCAGCAGGCCGCTCACCTCGATCACGGTCATCACCGTGTTGCTGAGGAGCGACTCCGCCACGCCGCGGGCGTTGAGGCACGCGACGAGGATCAGGAAGACGATCGCGGCGGGCACCGTGGGCACGTCGAGGAAGGTGCCGAGGTAGTCGCCGGCGAAGGCGAGCGACAGACCGGCCGCGCTCGTCACTCCGGCCGCGAGCATCGCGAACCCGACGAGGAACGAGACGATCGGACGGCGGAACGCGCGCTGGGCGAAGACCGCGGCGCCGCCCGCCTTCGGGTACTTGGTGACCAGCTCGGCGTACGAGCCGGCGGTCAGGAGCGAGAGGCCGAGCGCGAGCAGCAGCGGCATCCAGACGGCGCCGCCGACCTCGTTCGCGAGGGTGCCCATGAGGGCGTAGATGCCCGCGCCGAGCACGTCGCCGAGGATGAAGAAGAAGAGGAGCGGGCCGGTGATGCGGCGCTTCAGCTTCTGGCCGTCGGTCCCTGCCGCGATGGGCTCACTCGTGGTCGCCATGTCGTCCTCTCGTCGCGTGCGTCCCGGGTCCGGGCGGCACGACGGGCCACGTTAGGCCGGGGGCGGCGGGGCTGCACAGACACTTGACCGGGCGGGAGGCGGCGCGATAAGGGACGGTCGTCGGGAGCGCGTCAGTCGCGGACCACGTGGCCGCCGCCGCGTTGGCGGGCCATCTCGGCGCCCTCGCGCTCGGCCTCGTCGCGGTCGACGTGGTGCGTCAGCGGCACGCGGGCGTCGGCGATGCGGTTGTGCCAGCCGTCGTCGTCGGAGTAGGTCTCGATGGGGGCGATGCGGGTGGTGCTGGGATGCAAGGGTGCTCCTGTCGTGTCGGGTCCTCCAGGCAATCGCGGCGAGCGGCGGCTCGGGAGGGGCTTGACCGCGCGGGCGGGTGCGGCGACCGTGTCGGCCCGGCGACTCCGCACAAGTCGTCGTACTGGGGGCTCGAGTACGACGACTTGTGAGGAGTGGGCGCGCACGCGCGGGCTGCGGGGCGGGGCCGGCGACTCCGCGGAAGTCGTGCGCGCGGAGCTGCGGGGGCGGCTCCGACCGGGCTACGAGATCTTCGCGCGGAGCGCCGCAGCGGCCTCGCCCACGTCCGGCGCACCGTAGATCGCGCCGCCCGCGACGGCGACCACGGCGCCCGCGGACTGCACCGACTCGATCGTGGCGGTGCTCACTCCGCCCGCCACCGAGAACGGCACGCCCGAGGACTCGCCGTCGCGCAGCAGCGTGTCGAAGGTGAAGCCCTCCTCGGCCTGCTCGTCGAGGCCGGCGTGCATCTCGACGAACTCGGCGCCCAGGGCGACGACCTCGCGGGCGCGGGCGGCCTTGTCGGGCACGCCGATGAGGTCGACGACCACGCCCTTGCCGTGCTTCTTGCCTGCGGCGATCGCACCCGCGATGGTGCTGTCGCCGGCGACTCCGAGGACCGTCACGAGGTCGGCACCTGCCGTGAAGGCCATGTCGGCCTCGAGCTCGCCGGCGTCCATGGTCTTGAGGTCGGCGAAGACGGTCTTGTCGGGGTGGGCGTCCTTGATCGCGGTGATGGCCGAGAGGCCCGCGCTCTTGATGAGCGGGGTGCCGAGCTCGAGGATGTCGACGTGCGGAGCCGCGGCGGCGGCGAGCTCGAGGGCGGCCTCGGTGCTGAGGGTGTCCATGGCGAACTGGAGCTTCATGAGGTTCTGCTTCCTGTAGGGAGTGCGGGGAGTGCGGGGAGTGCGCGGGGTCATTCGAGGTTCGCGTGGCGCGGCCAGAGCTCGTCGGCGCTCTCGCCGCGGCGCTTCCAGAGCGCGTGGAACAGGGCGTCGCCGGTGAGCACGACGACCTGCTCGAAGAGCCCGCCCGAGTACTGGGCGGAGGCGGTCCCGGAGCGGTCGAGCTTCTCGGCCGCCGGCACGATCACCACCGCGGAGGCGAGCTCGGCCAGCGGCGACCCGGCGGCCGTCGTGATCGCGGCCACGCGCGCTCCCGCGTCGACGGCCGACTGCGCCGCGCGGACGATGCCGCCCGTGGTGCCGGAGCCGCTCGCCGTGAGCAGCACGTCGCCCTCGCGGATCGCGGGGGTGGTGACGTCGCCGACCACGTGCACGACGAGACCGAGGTGCATGAGTCGCATGGCGGTCATCCGCAGGGCGAGACCGGAGCGGCCCGCGCCGTGCACGAAGACGCGGTCGGCGTCGCCGAGCAGCGCGGCGACGGGCTCGAGACGGTCGTCCTCGGTGAGGGACGTCGCCGCCGCGGTCACCTCGGCGACGATCACGGCCAGAGCCTTCGCGGGGTCTGCGGTGGGGTCCTCGGTGTCGGGCATGACCCCAGCCTGCGCGCGCCCGGCGCGGGAGTCGGCCCCCTGATGGAGCAGGCCCGCCTACCCGGTCGGGTAGGCGCCCGCCTCGACGGATAGGACGGGTAGGTTCGACGGATGGACTCCTCCCCCGCCTCCCGCGCGCTGCTGCTCGAGCACGCCCGCACCGTCGCCGAGCAGGCCGACCGGCACGCGGTCGCACTGGAGTCGGTGCTCGCCGCCCTGCGCGCCGAGCGCCTCGACGATCGCGCGGCCCGCGCCGTCGCGATCGACATCGCGGCGAACGCCCTGGTCGAGCTGCGCACCGCGACCGACGAGCAGCGCAGCGCCATGCTGGAGCCGGTCGTGGGCGCCTTCGCGCGCCTCCGGAGCGACCTGCGACCGCTCGTGCGCTTCGGCGACCTCGACGTCCAGTTCGTGGAGCCGCCCGCCAACGGCCGCGCCCTGCCCGGCGAGGTCGCCCACGCGGCCCGCGCGATCGTCCGCAGCGCCGTGCTCGCCTTCGTCGAATCGGAGCAGACGCGGCGCGTGCGGATCCAGTGGGACTGCGACGGGCTGAACCTGCTGATCGAGATCCGCGACGACGGCCGCGGCGAGCTCACCGCCCGCGACGAGGCCCTGCGCCCCATCGCCGAGCGCGTCCGCGGCCTCGACGGAGACCTCGGCATCGCCTCCACCGCCGGCTGGGGCTCGACCCTGTCGATCCGTCTGCCCCTGGAC
>NZ_JAMRYM010000087.1:0-15112 GCF_023743255.1 Rathayibacter rubneri
GAGCGGGCCGCCGCGCCCGCCCCGCTCGACGCGGGAGCCGCCCTGGGCCATCCGCGCCAACTCGGGATTGACCCGGTTGGTCGCCGCGCGGCCGGACGAGTCGAAGAGGTCGACCAGCTTGCCGCCGACGAGCACGTGCTGATCGAGCGGAACGGGCCGCTCCTCCGACACGATCACCTCGGTCTCGCCGCGCACGGTCTGCAGCCAGTCGCCGAACTCCTCGGCGTTGGAGACGGTGGCGCTCAGCGATACCAGCCGCACCCGCTGCGGGAGGTGGATGATGACCTCCTCCCACACCGCCCCGCGGAAGCGGTCGGCGAGGTAGTGCACCTCGTCCATGACCACATAGGCGAGATCGCGCAGCAGATCGGAGTCGGCGTAGAGCATGTTGCGCAGCACCTCGGTCGTCATGACGACCACGCGGGCGCGCGCGTTGATGTTCGAGTCCCCCGTGAGGAGTCCGACCTCGGAGGCCCCGTAGTCCTCGACGAACTCCTGGAACTTCTGGTTGCTGAGCGCCTTCATCGGCGTCGTGTAGAAGACCTTCGCGGTCGGGTCCTGCATCGCGAGGTGAATCGCGAACTCCGCGACCGCGGTCTTCCCGGCGCCCGTGGGGGCCGCGACGAGCACGCTGCGCCCGTCGTCGAGCGCGCTGCACGCCTCGTACTGGAACGGATCGAGGTCGAAGGCGAGGGTCGAGCGGAACGACTCGACCCTCGCGTGGCCCTGACGGGTGCGGAAGGCGGCGAAGCGCTCCGCGGGGGACTGCTCGCTCACGCGGGCAGGTCGGAGGCGGTGCCGTCGTAGACCGGGATGCGCTTCGCTGCGCGCCGGTCGTGGAGGATCGCGATCCCGCAGGCGAGGAAGAACAGGACGATGATCGGGATGGCCAGGAGGAACATCGAGATCGGGTCGGCGGCCGGGGTCGCGATGGCGGTGAACACCACGATGACCATGATGGCGATGCGCCACGACTTCAGGATCAGCATCCCGGGCAGGATCCCCAGGAAGTTCAGCAGCACCAGGAAGACCGGCAGCACGAAGGCGATGCCGACCATCAGGACGAGCTTGAGGACGAAGTCGTAGTAGTACTTCGCGTCGATGAAGCTCGCGGCGTTGTCACCGGTGAACCCGGTGAGCAGCTCCACGATGTGCGGGAAGACGAACCAGCCCGCGGCGCAGCCTGCGAAGAAGAGCGGGATCGCGGTCAGGATGAACCCGAGGCCGTACCGCATCTCCTTCTTGGTGAGTCCGGGCACGAGGAACGCCCAGATCTGGTAGAGCCAGACCGGGCTCGCGATCACGATTCCGACGGTCATGGCGATCTGCAGGCGCAGATCGAAGGCACCGGCGATGGTCGGGAAGTTGAGGATCGCCTCTTTGCCCTGCGAGGAGGCGACCTCGAGGATGGGCGCCTTGAGGGATTCGAAGACCCACTCCGAGACGAACCATCCGGCGATGCAGCCGAGGACGATCGCGATTGCCGACTTGAAGAGCCTGTTGCGAAGCTCGATCAGGTGGGCCCCGAGGGACATGCGCCCCTCGGGATCCTTCCCCGATCGCTTCGTCCGTGGCTTCTTCGCTGCCACGGAGGTCATTACTTGAGCGGTGACTCGGGCGGCGTGGTCGTGCCGGTGCCGGTGGTCGTCCCGGAGGTGGTGCCGGTCGTCGACGCGGGACCCTCGGTGGAGTCACGGCGCTCCGAGCCGTCCTCCTCCTTCATGGTCTTGACCTCGCTCTTGAAGATGCGCATCGACTGTCCGACGCTGCGCGCGAGCTGGGGAAGCTTGGGCGCACCGAAGAGCAGGAGGATCACAGCGAGGATGATGAGGAGGTGCCACCCCTGGAGGCCAGCGAACATTGCAGACTCACTTTGCTTGTCGGTTGCGGTGTACGAGGAGCTTACCCCGTTCGACCCTCGCGGACCGTCGATCCTCGGACCTGTCACGGCGGGAGTCGCGACGCGACTCGTGCGCCCGGCGCACCGCGTCGCGGTCGGCGAAGAGGGAGGACGGTGGCCGCTGCACCTGCGGAGCACCGTCGTCCGGCTGGATCTCGTCGAGCTTCGCCGTGAGGTCCTCGAGCTGCCGGAGGAGGACCTTGCCCTTGCGCCAGTACGAGACGAGGAACAGCGCGAGCACCGTCAGGGCGCCGATCCCGAGGAGCGCCCAGATCACGATCCACGACCACCAGGTCATGACGCCGCCTCCCCGTTCGCCCGGAGCGCGGCGCGGGTCCACTCGGCCACGGCCTCCCGGGCCGCCGGCGGAGCGACGACCGTGACGAGTCCGGGGAGGGACGCGACGAGGCGCGTGAGGCCCTCGAGGTGCGCGACGCGGATCCGCACCAGCACCCACTGCCCGGTCTGATCGGCGGGAACGGGCGGGAACTCGGCGTCGACGGCGTAGTCCCCCAGGAGCGCCACCGAGCTCGGCGTCACGCGCAGGTCGACGAGCAGATCGCTGTCGGACGCCTCGAAGAGCCGCTCCGGCAGCGTCACCTCGTGACGGCGGCGCACGATGGGCGACCCGGTGTCGGTGAGCGAGCGCATCCGATCGACGCGGAAGGTCCGCACCCCCTCGCGGAGGTGGCACCAGCCCCGGAGGTACCAGTCGCGGTCGACCGACTCGAGGAGGAACGGATCGACGAGCCGCGACTCCGTCTCGCCCCGCGCGTTGCGGTAGTCGAACGCGAGCTGCGTTCCGGCCGCCAGCGCGGCCCGGATCACCTCGAGCCCGGCGTCCGCGCCGGTGCCGCGCGCGACGGCGACGGCGCTCGGAGCCGACGACGCTCCGCGCGACAGCTTGCCCATCAGGGTGGCGATGCGGTCGTTGCCCTGGTTCTCGGGCAGCGCGGCGAGGTACTGCATGCCGGCGATCAGCGCGGCCGCCTCCCTCGCCGAGAATCGCGGGGAGTCGTCGATGGCCACCTGCTGGGTGAGCTCGACGTGGTCGTTCTCCTCGAAGTCGTCCCAGCTGATGTCGAAGAGGTCGTTGGCCTGGTACTGGGACGTCTCGCCGGGGATGCCGGAGACGGCGATGAGCCGGACCGCCCTGCGGACCTCCTCCGGCGGGATGTCGAAGTGCTCGGCGACCTCGTCGACCGCGACGCGGCCGCGGTCGAGGAGGTAGGGGACGAGCGAGAGCAGGACCGCGAGCCGATCGCGGGCCTGGAGCGTGCGGGGCCTAGCCATCGTGGCTCCCTCCCGGGTCGGACGCGTGATCGGACAGGGAGCGACGCAGGCGCCGGACCACGGCGTCGCGGAGCTCGACCGGCTCGAGGACGACGACCTCGGGCCCGTAGCCCGCCAACTCGTCGGCGAGGATGTCGGCATCGGTGTAGTGCAGGCGGAGCACGTGCTCCCCCTCCCCCGCCGTCTCGGCCCGGCGGCCGAGGCGCAGCGCCGCGTCCGAGTCGGCGGCGACCTGCAGGAGTGCGCTCGTGCGCCTCAGCACCTCGTCGAGCTGGGCGAGGGCGAGAACGGCCTGGTCCCCCTCCTCGGGCTCGAACGTCCGCCCGGTCGAGGAGACCGGGCCGACGATGCGCGCGAGCAGGAACGTGCGGGTCCCCTCGGCGCTCTCGTCCCAGGCGTGCAGGTGCCAGCGACCCTGGTGGTTGACCAGTGCGCGCGGCTGGACGGTGCGGAGCCGCGGCTCGGCGCCGCCCGGCTTGAGGTAGGGGAACCGGACGACCTGGTTGCGGTCCAGCGCTGTGCTCAGCGGCTCGAACGACGCCTCGCGCACGCGGATCGAGGGACTGATGCCGATGACCGGGTCCACCGAGTCGACGCCGATGGAGCGCAGCTTGATGAGCGCGCGGCGGGACTCCGCCGACAGGGTGCCCTCGCGCCAGACGGCACCGGCGAGGCGCAGCAGCGCGATCTCCTCCGGGTCGAACGCGATGTCGGCGGGGAGGTCGTAGCTGCGCTTGGCGATGCGGTAGCGCACGGTCTGGGTGTTGCCGGGGTCGCCCGGGGCGTCGACCGTCTCGATCGGGATCCCGAGCTCGCGGAGGTCGTCCTTGTCGCGCTCGAACTGGCGCTCGAGGGAGGACCGGTCAGCCCGGTCCGAGCGCTGGCGGTAGCCCTGCACGGTCGAGAGCACGTCCGACTTCGTCAGCCCGTTCTCGGCCGCCACCAGGGCGAGCACGAGGTTGAACAGACGCTCCTCGGCCGGGATGCGGCTCGAGGGAGAGGCGTCGGCGGGCACGCCCTCCAGTCTAGGGCGCGGCCGACTCAGGCGATCCCGAGCACGTCGGCGACGAAGACCAGCGTCGAGCCGGCGGGGATCGTCGACTGCTCGGTGTCGCCGTAGCCCTGCTCGGGCGGGATGACCGCGATGACCTGCGAGCCGACGGGCTGGCCGATGAGCGCCTCGGCGAAGCCGGGGATGACGCCGCCCTGCGTGGTCGATCCGTCGGCCGCGGTGAAGACGACGGGCGCGCCCTTCTCCCAGCTCGAGTCGAACGACTCGCCGGTGCTCCAGAGCCAGCCGGTGTACGCGACGACGACCTGGTCGCCCTCCTCGACGACCTGCCCGTCGCCCTTCTTGAGCTGCGCGATCTTCAGCTCGGTCGGAGCGTCGCCCGAGGGCTTGGCGAGCCCCGGGGTGCCGTTCTCGTCGAGGGTGACCGTCGGGAAGCCGTTGGGTGCGGGCTGCTGGTCGCCGTCCGCGCGGGCGAGGGACGCACTCTGGACGTCGGCCACCAGGACGAGCGTGTCGTCGGGCGCGATGCCGAGCTGCGCGGAGGACTCGCCGAAGCCGTCCTCCGGAGCGATGGCGATCGCGACGCGGGAGCCGACCTGCGTGCAGAGGAGGCCGTCGTTCAGACCGACGAGTCCGGAGCCGCCCACGGCGAAGCGCGCGGTGCTCTCGCCGTCGTAGGGCGAGGCCTCGAGGACGCTGCCGTCGGCGCCGTTGACGAGGGTGTAGTCGATCGTGACGAGCTGCCCCTTCTCGAGCGGAGCACCCGTCCCCTCGATGAGGGTGCTGACCTGCGAGGTGGTCGCCTTCAGCGGGCTGGGCACCGACACCTCGGGCTGCGCGCCGAAGTCGCCGCTCGCCTCGACCGCCGACGAGGAGTCCCCGGCGGTGAAGGGGGCGTCGCAGTCGGCGGTCGGCGAGGACGCGGAGCATCCCGCGAGAGCGACGACGATGCCGATGCTGGCGATGAGCGCGGTGGTGCGGCGCACGGGTCCTCTATTCGACGGGGTGGAGCGGAGCAGGAGGGGCCCGGCTGCAGGACGACCGGGCGGCGACCCGGAGGCCGGATCCATCTTAGACGATGCCCTCGTCGCCCTCGGGGACCTCGTCCGACTCCTCGGCGCCGAAGCCGCGGGCGCGGGAGAGCTCGGCGCTGGTCGCCGATTCGCGCACGCGCTTGCGCAGGCTCTTGGGGCTCACGGCTCGCTCGCCGAGGGCCCCGGGCGTCCACGCCTCGACGTCCTCGTCGCTGAAGTCCGTCTTCGACGGACGGCGCTTGAGCTCGGGCAGCACGGTGTCCGGGGCGAGCCGGCGCGCGGTGATGAGGAAGCCGGTGTGCCCGATCATCCGGTGGTCCGGACGGACGGCCAGACCCTCGACGTGCCAGCCGCGGACCATCGTCTCGTTCGACGACGGGTTGGTGAACAGCCCCGAGGCGCGGATCGCCTCCGCGACACGGGAGAGCTGCGTGACGGTCGCGACGTAGCAGAGCAGGACGCCGCCCGGGGTGAGCGCGTCGGCGGCGACGTCGAGGCACTCCCACGGGGCGAGCATGTCGAGGACGACCCGGTCGGCCTCTCCCGGCGCGACCGCTCCGGGGAGCTCGTCGACGAGGTCGCCGACGGTGACGCTCCAGTTGTCCGGGGTGTACCCGAGGAACGTCTCGACGTTCGCGCGGGCGACATCGGCGAACTCGTCGCGGCGCTCGAAGGACGACAGGCGCCCGGTCGGGCCCACCGCGCGCAGCAGCCACAGGGAGAGGGCGCCGGAGCCCACCCCGGCCTCCACGACCCGGGCTCCCGGGAACACGTCCGCCAGGGCGAGGATCTGGGCGGCGTCCTTCGGGTAGACGATCGCCGCGCCCCGGGGCATCGACATCACGAAGTCGGCGAGCAGCGGCCGCAGCGCGAGGTGCTCGACGCCGACGGTGTTCACGACGACAGATCCGTCGGGCAGGCCGATGATCGTGTCGTGCTCGATGCCGCCCCGGTGCGTGTGGAAGACCTTGCCCGGGATCAGCGTGATGGTGTTCATCCGCCCCTTGGGGCCGGTCAGCTGGACGCGGTCGCCCGCGCGGAAGGGTCCGGAATGCTGCAGTGCCTCACCGGTCATCGGAGGGCCTCCGTCTCGGTCGTGCGCGGCCGGTCGCCGCGGTGCTCGGAGGACACCAGCGCGAGGTCCGCGAGAGTGCGGCCCGCGAGGGTGGGCCAGAGGGCGTAGGGGGCGCGCGCATCGAGCTCGAGCTGATGCGGGACTCCGATCGCGGCGGCGCCCGAGGCGACGGCGGCGGCGAGGCCGGCGTGGGAGTCCTCGATGGCGACGCACTCGCCCACCGCGACCCCCAGAGTGCGCGCGGCGAGGAGGTACGCCTCGGGATCGGGCTTGCTGCGCTCGACCATGTCCCCGCTGACGATCGCGTCGAAGGCGGGGAACGGCAGGCGGTCGACGACGGCGTGCGCCATGCGCCCGATCGACATGGTGACCAGGGCCTGCGGGACACCGGCCTCCCGGACGGCCGAGAGCAGCTCGAGGGCGCCGGGACGCCACGGGATCTCGACGGCGAGCTGCGCGACGACCTCGTCGGTCATGCGGTCGATGATCGCGTCGACGCTCAGCTCGACGCCCTTGCCCTGGAGGATCCGCGCGGAGGCGGGGAGGCCGGAGCCGACGAGGCTCATCGCGTCCTCGTGGGTCCAGACACCGCCGAACGACTCGACGAGCGCGTGCTCGGAGGCCATCCAGTAGGGCTCGGTGTCGACGAGGGTCCCGTCCATGTCCCAGAGGACCGCGGCCGGCGCCTCGGGGACGGCGTGCGCCCGGGGGGCGGAGGTGTCGGAAGTCACGAGCGACCATCGTACCGGCAGGCCCGGGAGCGGGCCCCGTACGCGGACAGCGGAAAGCACCGGGCCCGCGCAGCCCCGGCTGGGCCGGGTCCTATCCTTGTCCAACGGGTGCCCGCGGACGGCGGGGAGCCGGACCTCGAGCCGAACGCGGAGATCGTGCCTATGAACGTGATCAAGGGAAACGTCCTCGTCGTGGCCTTCGAAGGCTGGAACGACGCGGGAGACGCCGCGAGCGGAGCCGTCCGGCTCGTCAAGGACGACGGCGACTACGTGCCCCTGTTCGCGGTCGACGCCGAGCAGTACTACGACTTCCAGTACACGCGTCCGATGCTCTCGATCGGCGAGGACGGGCGACGCACCCTGGCGTGGCCCGGCACGCAGATCTTCGGACCCGCCGACACCTCGGTCGACGCCGAGAGCGCCCTCTACGTGATGATCGGCACCGAGCCCTCGCGGAGCTGGAAGAGCTTCGCCGCGGAGGTGGTCGACGCCATGCTCGCGATCGACATCTCCTCCGTCGTGTTCCTCGGCGCGATGCTCGCCGACGTCCCGCACACCCGGCCGATCTCGATCTTCGCGTCGAGCGAGAACGCCGAGCTGCGCTCCGAGCTCGATCTGGAGCGCTCGAGCTACGAGGGTCCGGTCGGGATCCTCAGCGTGATCGGCGAGGCCGCGCAGAAGGTCGGCATCCCCGCCGTCTCGATCTGGGCATCGGTTCCGCACTACGTGCACAACGCCCCCTCCCCCAAGGCGATGCTGGCGCTGCTCGAGAAGCTCGAGGAGGTCGTGGGTCTCGTGATCCCGCGCGGCGACCTGGTCGAGGAGGCCGAGGAGTGGGAGCGCGGCATCGATGCACTCGCGAACGACGACGAGGAGATGGCCGCCTACATCGCGCAGCTCGAGCAGGCGCGCGACACGGTCGACTCCCCCGAGGCGAGCGGCGAGGCCATCGCGCAGGAGTTCGAGCGCTACCTCCGCCGCCGGGGCGACGGGCGCTCCGGCGAGGAGCCCTGGCGCCCGTGACCTCCTGACCCGCTCACCGGGAGCGGATCAGGCGAGCCGGACTCCGAGGAGCGCGTCGACCGCGTCGCGCAGCAGCGCCGGGTCGTCCACCCCGGTCGCCGCCACGGCGTCCAGGAGGGCGAGCGCCCCGGGGGTGTCCATGTCCTCCCGGAGCACGGCGCGCAGTCGCGCGAGGACCTCCTCGGCCGAGGCCGTTCCCGACTCGGCGAGCGACGCCTCCCATCGGGCGAGTCGCTCGATGGCGGAGGGCAGGTCCTCGGGCAGCCACTCCCAGTCGGAGCGGTAGTGGTGCGCGAGGAGTGCGAGACGGACGGCGCGCGGATCCGCTCCCTCGGCGCGCAGCCGCGAGACCAGCACCAGGTTGCCCAGCGACTTGCTCATCTTCTCGCCCTCGTAGGCGACCATGCCGGCGTGCGCGTACGCGCGAGCGAGAGGGCGGCCCGAGAGCGACGCGGCGTGCCCGGCACTGAACTCGTGATGCGGGAAGACGAGGTCGCTGCCTCCGCCCTGCAGGGTGAAGTCGGGACCGAGCCGATCGAGGGCGATCACCGAGCACTCGATGTGCCAGCCGGGCCGGCCGCGGCCGACGGCGGAGTCCCACGCGGGCTCCCCCGGTCGCTCCGCCCGCCACAGCAGCGGATCGAGCGGGTGCCGCTTGCCGGCGCGGTCGGGATCGCCGCCGCGAGCCGCGAAGAGCTCGGCCATGGTCACCGGATCGAGCCCGCTCTCGCTGCCCAGGTGCCACACCTCGCTCTCGGCCGCGGAGATGTCGTAGTAGAGGTCGTGGGCGTCGTCGGCCGTGCCCTCGGGCGCCGGCACGCGGTAGGCGACGCCGTCGCGCTCGAGGCGGGCGACGGCCTCGGCGATCGGCTCGATGGTCTCGGTCACGCCGATGTAGTGGGCGGGCGGCAGGATGCGCAGCGCCGCCATGTCGCCGCGGAACAGCTCGACCTGCTCCTCGGCGAGGTCGCGCCAGTCGACGCCGGTCGCCGCGGCGCGCTCGAGCAGCGGATCGTCGACGTCGGTGATGTTCTGCGCGTACTCCACGGTGACACCGGCATCGAGCCACAGCCGCTGCACGGTGTCGAAGGCGAGGTACGTGGCGGCGTGGCCGAGGTGGGTGGCGTCGTACGGCGTGATGCCGCAGACGTAGAGGCGGGCCGTGCCCTCCTCAGCGGCGAGCTCGACGAGACCGCCGGTGGCGGTGTCGCGGACGCGGGGCACGGGTCCGGTGCCGGGGAGAGCGGGGACGGGCGGGGAGTTCCAGGCGCGCATCTAGGCCGCGATGAGTCCGGTGCTGAGCGCGACCATGAGCACGCCGCCGAGCAGGATCCGGTAGATCACGAACGGGAGGAAGCTGCGGCGCGAGATGTAGCCCATGAAGAACGCGATCACGACGAAGCCGACCACGAACGCGACGATGGTCGCGACCAGCGTCTCCATCCCGCCCACCTGGATCTGGTTGGGCAGCACCTCGGGATCGCTGATGCTCTTGTAGAGCTGGTAGAGGCCGCTGCCGAAGACGGCCGGGATCGCCAGGAGGAACGAGTACCGCGCCGCGGCCTTGCGCTCGTAGCCCATGAAGAGGCCGGCCGTGATGGTGCCGCCGGAGCGGGAGACGCCGGGGATGAGCGCGAGCGCCTGGGCGCCGCCGTAGATGAGGCCGTCGCGGCCGTTCAGATCGCGCAGACGTCGCTTCTTCGCTCCGACGTGGTCGGCGATGCCGAGCAGGATGCCGAAGAGGATGAGCGTGGTCGCGACCACCCAGAGCGAGCGCAGCGTCGTCTCGATCGCGTCCTGGAAGATCAGGCCGAGCACGATGATCGGGAGGCTGCCGATGATGATCAGCCAGCCCATCCGGGCGTTCGGGTCGGAGCGGGGCACCCGGCCGACGAGCGACCGGCACCAGTTGCCGACGATCTTCACGATGTCGCGCCAGAAGTAGATGATGACCGCGGTCTCGGTGCCCAGCTGGGTGATCGCGGTGAACGCCGCTCCGGTGTCCCGGCCGTCCAGCCCCGGCAGCAGCTCGCTGACGATGCGCAGGTGGGCGCTGGAGGAGATGGGGAGGAATTCGGTCAGACCCTGGACGAGTCCCAGGATCAGCGCTTCGAGCAGGCCCATGCGTCACTTTCGAGGAGGGCTGGGGCGTCGTCGGCCAGCAGGCGGTCGGTGGCGGTCGGGAGGCTGACCTCAGGATCGCAGGAGCAGATCGGTCAGGACCTTCCTCCCGAAGACTAGTGCGTCGAGCGGAACCCGCTCATCGACCCCGTGGAACAGCGCCGGGAAGTCGAGCGACCCGGGCAGCTGCAGCGGGGCGAAGCCGTAGCCGGTGATGCCGAGCGTCGAGAGGGCCTTGTTGTCGGTCCCTCCGGAGAGCAGGTAGGGCAGCACTTCGGCGTCGGGGTCGAAGCGCCGGAGGGACGCGGCCATGCTCTCGACGAGCGGCCCGGCGAAGGGGACCTCGAGTCCGATGTCGCGGTGCTGCACCTCGATCTCGATGTGCTCGCCGGCGAGCTCGCGGATCCGCTCGAGCACCGCGTCCTCCTCGCCGGGCAGCACGCGGACGTCGACGACAGCCTCCGCGAACTCGGGGATGACGTTCGCCTTGTAGCCGGCGCTGAGCATCGAGGGGTTCGCGGTGGTGCGCAGCGTCGCCGCGATGAAGCGCGAGGCGGTCCCGGTGGCGATCGCGAGCTCCTCCGGAGTGCTGCGCTGGGGATCGCGACCGAGGATGCGGGCCACCTCGCCGAGCAACTCCCTGGTCGTGTCGGTGAGGCGGGTCGGCCACTCCTCGCTGCCGATGCGCGCGATCGCCTCGGCGAGGCGGGTCACCGCGTTCTCGCGGTTGATCTGCGAGCCGTGCCCGGCGGTCCCCCGCGCTCGGAGCTTCAGCCAGAGGAGGGCCTTCTCGCCCGTCTGCACGAGGTAGGCGCGCGTCCCGTCGAGGTCGATGGAGTAGCCGCCGACCTCGCTGATCGCCTCGGTCGCACCGGCGAACAGCTCGGGACGCGTCTTCACGAGGTGACCGGATCCGCGGACGCCTCCCGCCTCCTCGTCGGCGAAGAACGCGATGACGAGGTCCCGTGAGGGGCGCCGGCCGGAGCGCAGCACGTCGCCCAGGGAGGCCAGGATCATCGCGTCCATGTTCTTCATGTCGACGGCGCCGCGACCCCAGAGCATGCCGTCCTTGATCACTCCGCCGAACGGATCGACGCTCCAGTCCTCGGCGATCGCCGGGACGACGTCGAGGTGGCCGTGCACGACGAGGGCGCCGCGGTCGCGGTCCTCCCCCGCGACCCGGGCGACGACGCTGGTGCGGCCGGGGTCGGAGTCGATCAGCACGGGCTCGAGGCCGAGATCTCGCAGGTGCGACGCGACGTACTCGGCGGCCTCCCGCTCGGGCTCCGCACGGCCCTCGCCGTAGTTGCTCGTGTCGAAGCGGATGAGGTCGCGCGCGATCAGCGCGGTCTCGTCGAGATCCTGCTCGGGGACGGAGGAGTCGGAGGCGCTGGTCATGCCCCCCACGCTAGCGGCGGGGGGCTCCCTCCGCGGTGTCATCCACCCTCCTGAAACCGTGCTAATGTCTTCTTCGGCCGCGGAAACGCAGGTCGGAAGCAACACTCGTCCGGGTGGCGGAAATGGCAGACGCGCTAGCTTGAGGTGCTAGTGCCCGTATAGGGCGTGGGGGTTCAAGTCCCCCCTCGGACACAGAAGGAAATCCCCGTCTCTCCTCGGAGAGGCGGGGATTTCGTCGTTCCCGGCCGGGCGCCTCTCGGCGGGACGCGCCTCTCGACGAGGCGGTTCGTCACGCGCCGGGATCACACGGTCGGGATCGTGCGAACGGCCCACTCGCCCACCGCGCGGTCGAACCTCTCGGGATCGAGGTTGTACTCGCCGCCGTGAGCGGCGTCCGCGAAGGCGACCACCTCGACGGTGCGGGGGTTCGCCGCGGCGAACCGCTCGGTGAGGGCGAACGGCACCTCCGGATCCCCGACCGAGTGCAGGACGAGCGTCGGCACTGCGACGCGCTCCCCCGCGCCCCAGTCCAGGGCCTCGAGATCGATCGGCACCGGGAGCCCGGCCGGACGGTGCAGGATCCGATCGCCGAGCGCCCACTCCGCCAGACGAGCGGCGCCGACGGGCAGGCCGACGCGGCGGGCGCCGTGGCGGATCGCTCCACGCCAGTCGGTGGCCGGGGAGACGAGCACGAGACCCGCGATGCGCCCCCGGTGCGCGGAGCGCTCGGCGAGCAGCAGCGCGATCTGAGCACCCAGCGACCAGCCGACGAGCACGAGCGAGCTGGCTCCGTGCGCGACGGCGTACTCCAGTGCGGCGTCGACGTCCTGCCACTCGGTCTGACCGAGGGTCGACGCGCCGCGAGGGACGTCCGGACCGTCGCCGTCGCCCCGGAACGAGGGGACGATCGACGTGGCGCCGAGCCGCTGCGCCACCGGCACCGACCTCAGGGCGGTGACTCGGCTGGTCCGGATGCCGTGCACGTGCACGAACCAGACGTCCGAGCCCGGGAGCACCCAGGCCGGGGCCGTCCCGCCCGGGACGGGGACCAGGACGGTGCGGACCGCGGGGTCGAGCTCCTCGGGACGGGAGAAGACGTGACCCGTCCACCGCACCGGACCCGGCCGCAGCGGTGCACCCGAGGAGGCGAGCACCTCCCTCCGGATCCGCGCCCTGCGCGCGTCGTGCCCGAGGACGGCTCCGATGCGCAGGTGCCCGTCGCGCTCGGGGGACCAGAGGCCGAAGGTCCCCGGGCGCGCGGTGGCGGAGTCCGCGTCGAGCACCACGGCCGACGCGGTCACCGAGTGGAGGCGCACGAATCGCGGCCGGCCGGGGAGGACGACCCGTCGGGCGAGCAGGACGCCGGCCGCGGCGGCCCCTGCCACCGCCGCCGAGAGCGCCGCCGCCGAGAGCGCCGCCGCCGTCGCGAGCCTCATCTCCGCCCCCGCCGCTGCGTCAGGACGCGGCGACGGCCCGTGCCGACGTCCAGCCCAGGGCAGGGGCGACGGACTCGGCGATGGTCTGCAGGAGGCGGGCGTTGTACTCGACACCCAGCTGGTTCGGGACCGTCAGCAGCAGCGTGTCCGCCTCCTGCACCGCGACGTCGGCGGCCAGCTCCGAGGCGATCAGATCGGGCTCGCCGGTGTAGCTGCGGCCGAACCGGGCCGGCACTCCCTCGAGGGAGGCGACCTGGTCCGCTCCCCCGCGGCCGCCGAAGTAGAGGCGGTCGAGCTCGCTCGTGATCGGCAGGACGCTGCGCGAGACCGAGACGCGCGGCTCGCGCTGCCAGCCGGCCTCGGCCCACGCGGAGCGGTACTCGCGGATCTGCCGCGCCTGCAGCTCGTCGAAGGGGATGCCCTCCTCTTCGAGGAGGAGCGTCGAGGACTGCAGGTTCATCCCCTGCTCGGCGGCCCAGCGGGCGGTCGCGAAGCTGCCCGCTCCCCACCAGATGCGGTCCTCGAGCCCGGGCGAGCGCGGCTCGATCGCGAGCGGGAGCGACTGGCGCGTCATCGCCGGATCCGACTGGGCGACGGGAGCGCCGGCGAGCGCCTCGCGGAAGAGCTGGACCTTGTGCCGGGCCAGGTCGGCGTCGGTCATCCCCTCGGGGGGCACGAAGCCGAAGGCCTCCGAACCGCGCAGGGCGGTCTCGGGCGATCCCCGGCTCACGCCGAGCTCGAGCCTGCCGCCCGAGATGAGGTCGGTCGCCGCCGCCTCCTCCGCCATGTAGAGGGGGTTCTCGTAGCGCATGTCGATGACGCCCGTGCCGATCTCGATGCGGCGGGTCCGGGCCGCGATGGCCGCCAGCAGCGGGAAGGGCGAGGCGAGCTGCGGTGCGAAGTGGTGCACGCGGACGTACGCGCCGTCCAGGCCGATCTCCTCGGCCGCCTCGGCGAGCTCGATGGTCTGCAGCAGGACGTCGCGCGCGGTGTGCGTCATCGACCCCTGCACCGACTGGTAGTGACCGAAGGAGAGGAAGCCGATGCGCGAGACCATGCCTGCTTCAGCGTCGACGGGGGCCGGGGTATTCCTCACCGGGTCCGCGCGTCCGCCGCCGTCGCGTCAGAGCGCCTCGAAGTCGGCGGAGATCGAGGCCGAGACCTCGATGTCCTCGGGCTTGAGGGCGAGCGGCTCCTCCTGCGAGCCGAAGGCGGCCATCCGGCTCATCGCGCCGTAGCCCCCTCCTGAGCCCGCCGTGTTCGGGCGGAGTCCCGGCTCGAACAGCGTGAGCACCCGCACCTGGCCGAGACCGAGGGCCGACGCGTACGCCGCCGCCCGCTCCTGCGCATCCCGCACGGCCGCCACGCGGACCTCGCGCTCGAGGGCCGCACGGCGATCGGCCGTGAGCGCCCACTCCACCCCCGAGACCACCACGCCGGGCAGCTCGGACACGGACGAGACCCAGCGGCTGAGGGCGTCGAAGTCGCGGTACTTCACTCTCACGCTCGCGGCCGCGACGTGGAAGAGCTCGGCGACGTCGGAGTCCTTCAGGAACCGGCGGACCGTCGAGACCGAGACCTGGTCGGCCGACCACCACGTCGCCGCGCCGGACTGCTGCTCCGATCGGGCCTGGTCGAGCACGGTCGCGTGCAGCGAGACGACCTCGGCGAGGACGGCCGGGCGCGAACGCGACTCCCGGCGGATCTCGAGGCGGACGGTGCCCCGCTCGGCGGGGTGGAAGTGCTGCGCGGTGCCGGCGACGGTGAGGGTGACCATGGGCCCATGGTGCCCCATCCGCCTCCGTCGCGCCGTCCTCCGCCGGGCCGGACGAGGCCTCATCGGCGCGATGCGAGCACTCTCCGGATCGTCTCGGCGAGCGCCCGCTCGACCGCGAGATTGCTCAGGATCTGCTCGCGGTGCCCTCCCCGGGCGGCCGGGCGGCCCTCGCCGGAGGCCGGGTCGATCGATCCGCGCAGAGCCCGCTCGCCCTCGGCGATCGACTGCTCGAGCAGGTCGAGACGCCGCAGCAGGCGTCCGGTCTCGAAGCCCTGGGCGGTGATCCGCTCGTCGGAGGGGTGGGGGGAGGGC